>JBFWYF010001120.1:0-2507 GCA_050186685.1 Pirellulaceae bacterium | reverse complement strand
GCTGTTCCGCAATATGAAGATTGCCGAGTCGCCGGCTCGCTGAGTTAACACAGTCAAATATCCGGTCCAGCGTTGCGAGCAAGGCAGCCAAGCGGGGGTCACGAAGCCATCCCTTCTGGTGAATTTGTACAAACGTTTTGCTTTATTTATGACCCATTTTATGGACAGCCACAAGACATCGCGTTTAAGGCCCCAAGCGCTCGCTTAAACGCGATAGGGGAGCGGGCAGGCACCTGACGGCCATTTCTCGCCGCAACGCGCCAGCGGACCGGCCAGGCGACGATAGGCGACAGTGCGATTCAGCGCGAAATTTAGTCTAAAAAATGATAGTTATATATAACTAAATCGGTAATCTTGATGATCATTCCGGAACTGGCGCTCCTCCGCATCGGTGGGTGAACGCGACCCGGTGATGTTCTCTACTTGCCGCTGAGTTCTTTGGCTCGCTTGACGAGCTCCAGGAACTCGGCCTTGTAGCCGTGGGGGTCGTTCGATTTCGCGCCGCTGGCGATTTCCAAGGCTCCGTCCCAGGTCATGCTGCCCTTGTACTGCGAGTGCCGCAGCATGAGCCCGAACGAGGCGACCGCCGTGGCGAACTGGAAGTCGTCGCTCGATTTGTCGAACGCCGTCCCCTTGTCGGTCAGGCTGAACTCGATCTTGTCGCTCTTGTCTCCCTCGGGCTGCTTGTAACGAAGCTTGACGGTGAGTAGTTCCGGGCTCTGCTCCTTGTCCGACGAAGCCGGCGTCTTCTGATACTTCAGGTCGTCGATCTTGGCGGCGGGAACGGGAAGGCCGGCGGGGACGATTTCGTACAAGGCCGTGACGGTGTGCCCGGCGCCGATTTCGCCCGCGTCCTTCTTGTCATCGTTGAAGTCCTGGGCGGCGAGGATGCGGTTTTCGTAGCCGACGAGCCGATATGCTGCCACTTGGGCCGGGTTGAACTCGACTTGAATCTTGACGTCCTTGGCGATCGTGATCAGGGTCGAGCCCATCTGTTCGATGAGGACCCGATCGGCCTCGCGGTCGGTGTCGATGTAATGGTGCGTGCCGTTCCCCTTGTCGGCGATCTGTTCCAGCATGGCGTCGTTGTGGTTCCCCATGCCGAAGCCGAGGACGGTGAAGAAGACGTTCGACTTGGCCTCTTGCTCGATCATGCGGACGAGCTGGTCGTTGCTGGTGGTGCCGACGTTGAAGTCGCCGTCGGTGCACAGGAGGACGCGGTTCGTGCCCCCCTTGATGAAGTTGGCCTTGGCCGTCTGATAGGCAAGCTGGATGCCTGCTCCGCCGTTAGTCGAGCCGCCCGACTGCAAGTTTTCCAGCGAAGCCAGAATCTCCGACTGCTTGTTGCAGGTGGTCGACGGCAGCACGAGGCCCGAGGCCGCGGCGTAGACCACGATCGCCACGCGGTCATTCTCGCCCAGCTTCTGCACCATCTTCTTGAGCGAACGCTTGATGCGGGGCAAGCGGTCGTCGGAGCTCATCGAGCCGGAGACGTCGATCAGAAACACCAGGTTGCTCGACGGGCGGTTGTTTTCGTCAATCTGTTTGCCTTTCAGACCGATGCGGACCAGCCGATGCTCTTTCTTCCACGGGCAGCTTGCCGCTTCGAGGTGCACGGCGAAGGGTTGATCGCCGCTGGGGGGAGCGTAGTTGTAGGGGAAGTAATTGACGAGCTCTTCGATGCGGACGGCATCGGGCGGCGGCAGCGAGCGAGTGTCCATTAAGTAGCGGCGAACCTTGGCGTACGAGGCACTGTCGACATCGATCGAAAAGGTCGACAGCGGCTCCTTGCGAGCGTCGTAGAACGGGTTCTCGTAGATCGGGACGTACCGATCACCCCCTTGCCCGGGCCCACGACCGAGATCGTTGGCTTTTTCCCCCTCCTTATTCTCTGCCGGTTTTTCCACCGGTGCGATCTCGCTGGCTGGCCGATCGCCCGGCACCGCTTCAAGTCGCACGGGGGTTTTGGTGCGTTCGGATCCGTCAAGATGTTCGCGGATCTTCGCATCTGGCGGCGTCGGCGCGGGCCGAGAGGTAGGAGCAGGGCCGGGGACAGGGGTCGAGGGAGACGGCTTCGTCTCGGGCTGATACGGCTTCGACTCAGCGATAGGTGACGCAGTTGTTGTCGAGGTCGGATCATTCGACTGGGCCGCGTAGTCTCCAACGGCGTGTCCGGCAGCACGCTCATCTCGCCGGAAGGTATTTTCTACGGAGAGCTTCCCATCCTTCATCGGGGCTTTCGATTCATAGCTTTTAGACTCGATGCTCTTCGCGACCGCCACTTTCCTGGCTTCCTCTTTATGACCCGGCAGAATCGCCGGCAACACGAAGAATCCCGCCACGACAAGCGCCGCGGCCGCGCCCAGGAAAACAACGAGCCCTCGTCGCGATGGTCCGCCCGAAGGCATGGCGCGTTGTGGGTTGCCGGAAGAATCGCGGGACGCGGGCTGAGGGTGGTCGCTCATGGTCGAGTCCTTGCTGGAGAGTGAATGGGGTGCGACTCCGTT
>JBFWYF010001119.1:0-2512 GCA_050186685.1 Pirellulaceae bacterium | reverse complement strand
GAAGACAATAAGTTGGCCACAGCACCACGCCGCGGCGCCGGTCCGAATGGTGGGCTTGGGCACGGGCGCAAATTCGGGCGCGATTTCCCGGCAGCGGCGTAATGCTCGCTCGTGCCGCCGACCATGCTTAGGGCTCAATGCGACCTATTCCGAAATGGAAAGACAGCACGCCAGCCGGCCACGACTCCGAACAGTCCTCGCTGGCGGCATGTCGGCTCGAGCAACGACATCAATCCGTACACGCGGCGCCGATTGTCGAAGCGAACCTCGATCAGCCCGAGGACAAGTCGTGCGGCCGTTCCCCATCCGGCGCGACGATAAGGGGATCAATGCGTCGTATCGCCGAGTTTCGACCGCCCTGGGCCCATAGACCGGTACAGTCCAGGCCATAGGTCGCAAAACTCCCATTTCCCCTTCTTTGCTTCAGTTCCAGTGTAGCTAACCTTTAGCGTAGTAGCTGCCTCCGGGCGGACAAACTCGCATCCCGCGTCGGTCAAGCGGCCGACCGGGTTACAACCTGAAATGGCGCCGTTCATCCTCGGTGTCGCGCCATTGCTGCTGAAGAAGGGGCTTCAATGCGATTTCCCTTTGGTTGCATGACCTCGATCTTGATTGGCGCTCAGGTGTTCATTGCAACTCCCGCTGGGTCCCAGCCCATCGACTATAGGTCAGTGATCAGGGACGCGGGTGAAATACTCCTCAAGGGCACGGGCCAACCACCGGGGCAGCCATCGCAGCCTTATCCCGGTGATGTGCCAAGGCCACCGCCTGGCGCCACGCTCGTCGGTAACTTGGAGGGTGATCCTGCCTCGATCCTGGAGGCGCAGACGCACCTCAACGTGCTCGGCTACGAACCCGGCCTGCCCGATGGCGTGCTCGGCGGCGAGACGCGACGTGCACTCCAGCGCTTCCAACGAGTCATGAACCTGCCCGCGACGGGCGAACTGTCCGCCCCGACAATGAGCGCGCTTCGCAACGCCACTCGCAACCAGGGACAGCCATCGCAACAACCCGCCGCGCGGGCGGGCACGGCGCCAAGCGCAGGAGTTCCCGCAGCCGGACATGTTGCGCATTCCGGGGTCAATGGCGTCAGGGCAATCGCTCCTGTCATGCAGAATGGTCGGCTGCTGACGGGATTTCCCGTGCTCCATGGCAGGTTCAACAAGGAGCAGGTGGAGATCGGCCCGTACCGGCGGCACTACGTCAAGTCGTCGCTCGACCTGGCGCTCTACATGGACCTCTTCGTCCTGAGGCATTGGCCGGACGTCTTGAAGAGGCAGGATTACGCCTACGACTATGCGAACCGCTTTCTGACCGGCAGCCTGCTCGCAAAGTACGTGTCCGGCTGCCAGCACAACTGCAGCGTGGGCATACCGTTCGACGGCTGGGCGGGAAGGAACGAATTCGAACGCGAGGAAAGCTACCAGGCCTTCGTCAGGGATGCCCCGGCGCTGCTCGGATCGCTGGCGCCCGATGCACCGGTCGAGGCGCTTCTGGTGCTGGAAGTGCAGGTTCAACCTTACGATTCGAAGGTGAGTGCCTTCCCGATCAACGTCGTCCGCCCCGCTCTCTCGCTGTTCGGGACAGTGTCGCCTGCATCGCGCGCGTCGACGGTCGCGGAATTCGAAGTCCCGTCACGGGTCAGCCTGTCGCGGGCGGACGCGCCGGCCTTCCTCGATCAACTGCCGGCGCAGAGACGAATTGCCTATCTCGGCCTGGTCGTTTCCATAGGCAAGCCGGACTGGAACCCGCATCGTGCCTCCGCGACGATGGCAATGACGCTGAAAACGGCAAAGCTGTATCTCGATCCCGATCTCCAGCGCCAGATTCACGACTTCGACGCCGCCACTGCGAGCGCGGCGGCGGGCCAGGCAGCGCCACCCGCGCCGCCCGATCGGCTGCCAGTGGTCAGAAACCCCGGGGATGGGCGACTCGCTTCCCTCGCCAACGATATCGAGAGCGTGACGAGATCCCTCCTGGTTGCCGGGTGGCGGGCGAAGCCCGAGATTGCCTCGAACGAGCACGTCCTGCTCAACCTTGCCCGGTCACTCCTACCGGAGCGGGAGCGCACCGCGCTCATTAACCAGAATTATGGCCAGTGGGCCGGTGTCGACGAGTTTGCTCGAGAACGCAGCCGGCAAGAGTTCCTGACGAAGTGGCAGCCCCTGCTGTTCGCTCAGGTGCCACAACTGCCGCTGCGTTTCTCGGTGATATCCCTCAGTCAACTCGGCGACTACGACACCGGAAATCAAAGGTTTCCGTTCAGATGGATCGAGTTCCATCGCGGCGGCAGGGAACCGCGAACCATCGTTCTTTCGACGCACACGCTGTTTGGCGGGCATCGAATCGACTTGGACAAGGCGCCGCCTTCCTTTCTGCCGATGTCGCGCAGCGACGCCGAAGCGTTTCTGCAGCGAAGGCGCGAGGCCATTGCTGCCCAAGTGAGACGAAACCGGCAGTCCTCGACCAACACGGCCGGCCTCGAACGTCTGGTTGTGTTTCGGGCGGAGAT
>JBFWYF010001118.1:0-2517 GCA_050186685.1 Pirellulaceae bacterium | reverse complement strand
AGGGGCAGGGAATCGAACCGCACCCGAGAAGGGTACTCGAGTACGCGACAAGTAACGACAAGACCAACGAGGCCGGTGTGCCAGGCACACCGGCCTCGGGCGTTTCTTGGCTGAATACGATCGTAAAATCCGCTTCAAGCCGGAGCCTGTCGCCTGCCGATTAATCCTCCTAGAAGGAACCGGGAGGGCGGGATGATCGACGGATCATCCCGTTTCAGGACAGAGGTCATGGTATGACGACGGAGCGACGTACCATGACCTTTTTTTATGCGCCTACCGGCCGGCGGCGCCGCCTCATCGCGGCATTGCGCCACGCCTTCACTCTATTCCCAAAGTTGGGCCGGTCGGAAACCGGACAGCTGCAGGTACGACTCGGCGCTGGGCGGCCCGAGTAGCAGCCATCGGTCTCCCGCGTGTGCTTCCAGCAGCAGGAGTTCCCAGGGCGGAAAGATGCCCGCTATGTCGGCTCGTTCTGAATTGCCGAGGAACTCGGCGAGCGCGGACGGTGACCAACCGACGAATTGCGGCAGCTGTCGAGCCACCAGTTGTTCGGCGGACCGAGCAAGGGCGATTCCCACCTGCTCGATGTCGGGGCGGCAGTATCCGATCGTCAGCGCATTCTGCCCCCAGGTGCTGGCGATCACCGTGTTGCACTGCGCCGGCGTGAGCACGGCGATCCAGCTTGTGCCGGCGGGACCGAGCGATGGCGTGGCGAGCGGGACGCTGGGCGGGAGTGGGGTGAGCGCCTGCCAGGCCGCTTCGGGTCCCAGGGCCACCGGCGTCAATCGGGTGCACAGCGACGCGGCGACGAGCACCGGGTCAAATCCGGACTTCTGTCCCAGAAAGGCCATCAAGCCAGAACGGCAGCCGATCGGCCGATAGACGCGCTCGGCCAGACGCGGCGGGCGCAGGGCCATTGTGGGCACGGGCCGATCCGCCGGGTTTGCCTCCGCAGGCCCCGAGTCTTCGGGGAATCCAACGCGGAAACACGTATTGCCGGCGAGCAGTGCATCCCGACTGCTGAGCAGGCACTCGGCGATCAGCTGCTGGTTGAGATAAGTACCATTCGTGCTCCCCAGGTCGCGACAGCGCCAGCCAGCCGTCGTCGGCTCGATGATGAAATGCTGACCGGACATGCGCTCGTCCTGCGGGAATGACTGGTCGTTCTGTGATGAACGCCCGAAGCGGACTGCGTGCTCCGGCCGAAGCCAGATCCGCCGGCGCGGGGAGGAGGTGGTTTCGACGTCCAACACCAGCATCGGCAGCTGGGGGAATGTACTGTTAACGGGAGGGACGCTGGGAGTTGCAGGGGAATTTGAGCGGGGAGCGTCCGCGCGGCGAGGTTCCTTCAACGTGGGAGCGGCGCGCGGCGCGTCGGAAGGCAGCTGAACTGCGAACTGCGTTTGGCCGGCCAGAATCTCGTCACCATCGCGCAGGGTCTGTTCGCGGATGCGCGTTCCATTCACGAACGTGCCGTTGGTACTGTTCAGGTCGCGCAGCACACACGCGTCGGTACCGCAGCGGACTTCGAAATGCCGGCTCGACAGGCGAGGGTCCTGGGCGATGACAAAGTCGGCCGACACATGACGACCCACGGTCACGGCCTGCCCCTCTAACAGCCAGATTTTGCGGCCGGCCTCTCCTCCTGCGCGAATCTCGAGAACGCAACGCATGCGTGTCAATCTAGGGTGTGGAGCCAGCGGCGCGAACCTTGCCCGGAGGTCCCCACCAGATTTTGCCAGCCTTGGAGCGCCACACGCACGGTCGACCGGGCAACTGCAAATACGGACACCCGATCGTTCCTGTCCGAATCGTCAGGGATTCATCGCCGGGCGCGATCCAGCGGACCCGCTGTTGCTCGACCCACGGTGCCAGGTCGTACAGGAACTCATCTTCGGCATCGAAGTACTGGCGCTGTTCAAAGTGTCCCTGCGGGCCACGGAAGGAAAACGAGTCGGTGGCCCAGTCGTTGGTACGTTCCTCGGGCGAAAGCTCTTCGGACGCAAAGTATACAACCGGATAGGCGTCCAGCTCTCCCACGCGGACATGTGAGATCACTGCTACGACGGAAGGGAAGGCCATCAGTCGACCGATGACGAACGGGAGTTCCGGACCCGGTTCGACGAGGAACGGGGCGGTTGGCACCTGGGGTGCCGACGCCACGGCGCCCCGAAAGGCATAGAATTGCCCCCCGAGCGGCTCGTCCAGCCGGCGGATGGGCTGATAGCAGTTCCACCAGAAGCCGTCGATGCCGTAGATGTCCAGCGAGTGCGACCACACCTTGCCGGTAAAGGGGCACCGCGAGAGGGCGAGCACCGGCAGCCCTTGCTGATACGTATTCCACGCCGTCCGAATGGTCTCATTCAGCCGCTCGAACTCGGGGCGGAGATCTTCCCGTGTCTTCGCATCCGCGGACTCCCGCAGCTCCACGACACGGCTTCTCCGCTGTATGGCGGGAAAACAGGTATCAAGCAACGCTTGTCGTTCGGACGCCGCAAACGCACTGTCCGGATTCAG
>JBFWYF010001117.1:0-2517 GCA_050186685.1 Pirellulaceae bacterium | reverse complement strand
ATCTCCACACCGTCAAAGCCAGCGTCCTTGGCGATCTCCAGGCATTCCGCCAGCGTCCATCGTTGCGGGTACGGAAAAGCCCACAGGTTGATGGACTTCTTCATGTCGTAACGACGCGACGGGGCCGCACGACGTCGAGCGACCAGGCGAGGCGGAGATCGGCTGGCGGGGGCGTCCGAGGCTACCAGTCCCTGCGCAGCCAGAAACGCCGTCCCGAAAATCGTCGAGAGGGCGAGCAGTTCGCGCCGATCCAAGCCGGCTGTCGATGTCCGATCGGTTGGGGATTCCTGCCGTTGCGTCATCGCGCTCGCTCCTGAATTACAAATAGCGATTGATCAAGTTCTCGAGCATTTCTTGCCGTCCGCTCTGGTTGGGCCGCAACTCGCCGCGTTCGATGACGTACGCTTCCAGCGACCGAAAATCGGCGCGTCCCGCCTCGATCTCGGCCCCCACCCCTTCGTCCCAGCTGCGATAGCGTTGCCGGACAAACTCCGCCAATTCTCCGTCCGCACGGATCGCGGCAGCGATCCTCAGTCCTCGAGCGAAGGCGTCCATGCCCCCGATATGGGCATGAAACAGGTCGATGGGCTCAAAGCTCTCTCGTCGCACCTTGGCGTCAAAATTGACACCACCTCGCCCCAGGCCCCCGTACTTCAGCAGGATCAGCATGATTTCGGCGGTTAAGTAAAAGCTGGTCGGGAACTGATCGGTATCCCAGCCCAGCAACAGATCGCCCGTGTTGGCATCGATGGATCCCAGGGCTCCTTGATGTCCGGCATATTCGAGCTCGTGCATCATGGTATGGCCGGCCAGAGTCGCATGGTTGGTCTCGATGTTCAGCTTGAAGCGGTCGAGTAGTCCGTACGCCCGCAGGAAGTTGATACAGGCCGCGGCGTCGCTGTCGTACTGGTGCTTTGTCGGTTCCTTGGGCTTCGGTTCGATCAGGAATTGACCGTCGAATCCGATCGACTGGGCGTAGTCAACGGCGAGATGAAAGAACCGCCCCAGGTGATCCAATTCGCGTTTCATATCGGTGTTGAACAGCGTCTGGTACCCCTCGCGGCCTCCCCAGAACACGTAATTCTGTCCACCGAGTTCCTTCGTCACTTCCAGGCATTTCTTCACCTGAGCCGCGGCATGGGCAAAGACGTCGGCATTACAGCTCGTCGCCGCGCCATGCATATAGCGCGGGTGGCTGAACATATTGGCGGTTCCCCACAGAAGCTGGATGCCGGTCCGCTGCTGTTCTTCGCGCAGCGCCTCGACGACGCGATCGAAATTCCGGTTGGTTTCCGCGAGGTTCGCACCTTCCGGTGCCACGTCCCGGTCGTGAAACGCATAGAACGGTGCGCCCAGCTTCTCCATGAATTCGAAGGCGACCCGCACGCGTCGAATCGCATTCTCGACCGACTCCGAGCCATCATCCCAGGGACGATGCATCGTGGCGGCGCCAAACGGATCGCTGCCCGTACCCCGGAAAGTGTGCCAGTACACCACGCTGAACCGCAGATGGTCGCGCATGGTCCGCCCCTCCACCACTTCGTCGGGGTTATACCAGCGAAATGCCAGAGGATTGCGAGAATCGGGGCCTTCGAAACGAATTCTGTCCACTTCCGGGAAATATGCTGCCATGGGACTTGCTCTCGCTGGGGCGAACCTTGGTAAGTGTCGCGTGAGTCGAAGTATCGTGCCAGAAGCGTCCGGAGGGGACAAGCGGCCGCTCCCTAGCCGGGCTGGGCCGTTCGTGTTAACGTAGCCTCAGGCGACGGGACCCTGCCGGCCATCCCGCCAGCCTACCGAACGAGGAGGTGATGCGAAGGTGAGTGGGCCTGATTTTTCCAAGCACGAACTGATTCCCGTAATTGCCCAGGATGCCGACTCGGGAGATGTCCTGATGTTGGCCTATATGAACCACGACGCCTACGAGGAGACGCTCCGGACGGGGCGTGTCGTGTACTACAGCCGCAGCCGCCAGAAACTGTGGCGCAAGGGCGAAGAAAGTGGGCACGTCCAGGAGTTGCGCGAGCTCTATTACGACTGCGACGCCGATACCTTGCTGGCGAAAGTCCATCAAGTCGGTGGGGCGGCCTGCCACGAAGGTTACCGCAGTTGCTTCTTCCGGCGCATTGACCCGCTGACGCGCCAAGTGGCCGTGGTGGGCAGCCGGCTGTTCGATCCCCAACAAGTGTACAAGCGCAGCTGAACGCCGCGTCATTCCCGAATCCACGCATCCGCCCGTGTCCGGTCTCGACCGACGCCGCTGGCCGCACGTTCCAATCAGGTTGCCATGTCCGCTCGCATCTTAAAATTGGGAATTCCCGCCGGTAGTCTGCAGGAAGCGACCGTCGCGCTGTTTCGTCGCGCCGGCTACCATATCACGGTCGCATCGCGTTCCTATTACCCGTCGATCGACGACGACGAGATCGAATGCCTGCTGATCCGCGCTCAGGAAATGGCACGCTACGTGGAGCAGGGTATTCTGGACGCCGGCATCACGGGGTACGACTGGATCTTCGA
>JBFWYF010001116.1:0-2542 GCA_050186685.1 Pirellulaceae bacterium | reverse complement strand
TGGTCGTGATTGCACGGGGGTATGTGTCCAACAACGGGGCATCGTACGCGTGCCGGGCCGTGTCGGCCCGGTTGACCGCATGAGCCTGGATAACGCCGCGTGGCCGTCCGCCTGCGGCGGACTAACCGACGCGCGCGGAATCCCCCAGGTGACGCAGCCACTGAAAAAGCGGCGGGCCACCGACGCGCGGATTCCCAGCGTTTTGCCAAAGAAAGCGGCCTCATTCCGCATCGGAACGCGGGTTATGAAAAAGCGCCCGGCGCCGCCGAGCGCGCTGGCGGTATTGTAACACTTTCACAATCATTTAGTCAATCTATATTTTTGTACTCTTGTATGTTCCCTGACCGGTCCATCGGCGCGGCGGGCGGCCGGAGTCGGCTGGCCGAGTTGATCGTTAGCCGGACGCGCCAGCGACGGAGTCTCACCATGCTCGCCGTTTCCACCGTCTCCGCCGCCACGCGCTACCACACCGACACAGTGGCTTCAACACGATGGCCCACCTGGGCATCCTGCCCACGCTGCAGCGGCATCCTGCCGCCGAACCACTGCGACGTGCTTTCCAGTCGGATACTCGGGAACCGATTCACGCCGCCAATGCGGCCCGCTCGTTGGCGGGCCAGGTATCACTGCGGCGGGTTGCCGAGCCGATACTGGCGAATCGCCGGACGCTTCGTCCCAGAAGCTCTACGGCGAACCGCCAGCGAGGGGAATTCCCCCTCGTCCGTCCGCCCCTCCGGTCGCCCAAGTCCGCCTGCGGCGGATCGCGGGCGAGGCGACGCGGCGGGACGGCCGGCGAGGGGGAAAGGGAAATGGTTGGAAGGAACAGCTTGCCGTCCGCTTCGCGGCCGATTGGGTTCCGGCTGACAGGATACGGACTCCCCAGCACAACTGCTTACTTTGGCCCACCGACGACAGACTCCCCACACGTGCGTAATGCGCGGATTTTGGGTTCGACTCCATTCCGCTCCACTTCTACCGGCCCATTGACAAGACTTGTCAGCGGGCCGGTTGCGTTGATGGGGGTGTCATTGGCACAACGCGTGTCGCGAATCAGCTTGTGGCGGCATGGGTGGGTGCGACGGCGAATACGAGCCGCTGTCCATAGAGGTTTGGCTCGATAATGACCGCGACGTCATCCAGGGTCGCCAGAATGCCCTGCATGGCGCTGATGAAACCAGGTGTGTTGTAAAAGTGCCGAGCGCTCTTTTGCGTCGGCGCGAAAACCGCCGACTGCCCGGCAGCCAGAGCTGTCGCGAACTCCATCCGTAATTCCTCGAGCGTGCGAAACCCACGAACCACGGCGCCGCCCGACTGCTCGATGCGGGCGACGATCTGGTCGATTTCCAATTCTCTGGTGGCCATCGCGGGTTCCCCTTCAGGGCCAAAAGCAAAAGCGTTTTCGACGGCTCATGCCGAGGCCGTCGAAACGCAATGAACTCTCGATGTACGGTCGCCCAAATACCGATACCGCGCGATCAAGCGATTGGCGGACCTGCGGCCATCCATAACGCATCGCCTGGATCGCGGATTGCGCGAATGCCGGCCCAATCGAGGCATGCAGCCTCGCCACATCCGACGACATGCTCGTTGCCAACGCTTTGCGATAGGTGCCCCAATATCCAATCGCCTCCATCAAGTTCAGTTCAAACGAAGTCAGGCTGTTGCCGGTACCCCACTTTCCCATTGCTCGGGCGAATCGCATGTGCGAGACCTCGTGGGCGAGGACGTCGAATGTGGCCGTTTCGGCATTCAGGTAGATCGCACCAGAGCGTTCTTCAATGCGACCATATAAGGTATTCTCGTCGAATTCGACGGCTGCGCCAAATCTGCGCGCCACGAATTCCCGGAAGTCGTTGAATCGCGCGGTACCGTGAACAAGGCCTGCTCCACGAAGATCCATTGGACTCAAGGCAATTCCGGCTACGGCGTGAGCGGACGGTCCAACGAGTTGAATTAGTGTACTCACCGCGGCCCGACAATGGCCAGCGCCCAAGACGTGCCCACGATTGATTCGCGCCACGCGGCGCGTATTTTGGAACGTTTACGAGGTTCGTTGCGCTAGTCCGTCGATCCCCAAAGGGCCATCCCGTGCCCGTTGAAGCTAAACCGCTGTTCCGGCCCGACGTGCTTCGCCAGCACCTGGCGGCGTTCGATCCTGGCCCGGTCGCCGTTGCGCAGCGGTCGATGTTGGAACGCTGGGCCACGCTGTTGTCGTCCACTAAGGCCGACAAGCTCAAGGAACAGGAACTGCTGCCCGACTTTCTGAGCGATTACTTCCTGGGCTTGCTGGGGTATCGCGGCAAGCGCCGATCGACCTGGACTCGGACGCGTTCGTCGTCGAGGTCCGCAAAGTCCGCGGCAAGAAGAACCCGCTATCTGCCGCCGCGCTCAAAGCCCTGCGCGACGAGCACGCCCGCACGATCGAGCCGGCCCGCGGCCTGGCGGCCGAAGCCTTGCGGTTGGAAACCGAAATCAGCGACCTGGTCAACGCCGCCTACGGCCTGACCCCCGACGAAATCGCCCTGATGTGGAAAACCGCCCC
>JBFWYF010001115.1:0-2547 GCA_050186685.1 Pirellulaceae bacterium | reverse complement strand
CGCCGCAATACAGTTAACCGACCCGCATTTGCGATCGTTCACGGAAATCCTGCCATGCCAATTCTCGCTCGCGAAGTCGACGTGTTTCCCGCCAATCTGTTTGAGCTGCTCGACCAGCGTTCCGTGCCCGGTCAGTGGTGGGCCTTGTACACGATCTCGCGGCGCGAAAAGGAGCTGATGCGTCGCCTGCTCGCCCTGGAGGTTCCGTTTTACGGACCCGTGCTGCCCAAACGAGGCCGCACGCCCGCGGGCCGGTCCTACATCGCCTATGAACCGCTGTTCCGGAACTACGTGTTCCTGTTTGGCGACGAACAAGCGCGGTACGCCTCGCTGACCACCCGGTGCGTCTCGAAGTGTGTGCCCGTCGTGGACAACGACGAATTGACGCACGACCTGCGGCAGTTCCACGACTTGATTGCACTCGAAGCCCCGCTGCTGCCCGAGTCGCGGTTGCTGCCTGGTCAGCGCGTCCGGATTCGTTCGGGCAAGTTTCGCGGTGTTGAAGGGACGATCGTGCGGCGCGAACACGAAGTCCGGCTGCTGGTCGCCATCAACTTTATCCAGCAGGGCGCCTCGCTGCTGCTGAACGATTACGAGGTCGAAGCGATCTGACGTCGCGCCCCCGAGAAGATGTCTCGCACCGAGGCGCAGGGGCACGGAGAGGCCTAGGAACCCGCTGCACCCCGGCGGTCCAAGTACCCATCGAAGCGGTGAATCCTTCCGTCGTATTTCTGAATCGGTCCTATTACCCGGATGCCGAGGCGACGGGGCAATTGTTGACCGAGCTGTGCGAGCAGTTGGCGGCGACATGGGACGTCACGGTGATCGCGGGACAGCCTAATCAAAACCCGTCGGGTGTGCCTTTCCGCCGTTGGGGCGTTGAAACGCACCGCCACGTCACGATCCAGCGAGTGTGGAATGCCCGTTTTCCGAAACGCTGGTTGCCTGGGCGGCTGCTCAATGTTTTATCCTACCTGGTCCTGGCCAGCTGGAAGGTGCTGACGCTGCCGAAGCGTCCGGACATCCTGGTCGTCGAAACCGATCCGCCGCTGTTGTGCCTGATCGGGGCCGTGGCACGCTGGCGCTATGGGTGCAAGTTGGTAGTCTACTTGCAGGACATTTACCCCGACTTAGGCATTGCCCTGGGCAAGTTGCGGGATGGATGGTGGACGCGTTGGCTGCGCCGAGCGTTTGTCGCGGTCTATCGTCGAGCTGACCGAGTCGTCGTACTGAGCCGCGACATGCGTCGCGTGCTGCTCGAAGCGGACGTGCGGCCGGATCGGATCGAGATTATTCCGAACTGGACGGATTGTTCCCGAGTGGAACCGCGGAAAGACGACAACGCCTTTCGCCGCCGGCACGGGTTGCACGGCCGGTTCGTCGTCATGTATTCCGGCAACATGGGCTTGTGCCAGGGTCTGGATCAACTTCTGGACGCCGCCCGGGAGCTGCGCGACCGTGCGGAGGTCACATGGCTGCTGATCGGCGACGGGGCTCGGCGGCGCGAGCTCGAGCGGCGGGTTCAGCGGGAACAGTTGAAGAATGTCCGGTTTTTGGATTATCAGCCGCACACCCAGCTTGCGGACAGCCTCAGCGCGGCGGATCTGCACCTGGTTCCGCTGGACGCCCGGGTCAGCAGCTTCATCATGCCCAGCAAACTGTACGGCATTCTGGCGTCGGGAACGCCGTTGATCGCGGTGGCCCCGGCGGACTGCGAACTGGCGGAACTGGTCGTCGAGCATGGCGTCGGCTTCGTCAGCCGGCCTGATCGTCCGGCCGAACTGGCCGGACTTATCGCCAGGCTGGCCGAAGCGCCGGAGTCCTTGTCCGCCGTTGGCGTCCGCGCCCGCCGGCTCGCGGTCCAGGAGTTCGATCGCGCGATCTGTACGCGCCGGTTCGGCGAGGTGCTCGAGGGCGTCCTGGGTCGCCGTAGTTTCCAGCCCGTAGCGGAAGTGGCAACACTTCCGTAACCAGCCCGTAAGCGTTCCGCTATCCGAGGGCTCCGAGCTCTCGCGTGCGCATTCCCGGCCATGAAACACAAGCTCTTAGTCACCGGTTCGTCGGGCCTGATCGGCTCGGAGGTCTGCACGTATTTCGCGTCGGAGGGCTGGCAGATTCACGGTGTCGACAACAACCAGCGTGCCGTCTTCTTCGGCCCACAGGGAGACACGCGCTGGAACCAGCACCGACTGGCGGCGACGCTGCCAGACTTTCACCATCACGAGCTCGACATCCGCGATCGTGCGGGGGTGCAGCGGCTCGTCCGGGATCTGGCGCCGCAGGCGATTGTGCACACGGCGGCCCAGCCAAGCCACGATCGGGCCGCGGCCATTCCTTTCGACGATTTCGACGTCAACGCAGTCGGAACGCTCAATCTGCTGGAAGCCGCGCGGCAGATCTGTCCGGAATCGCCGTTTGTCCACATGTCGACGACCAAAGTGTACGGCGATGCACCCAACCGCATCGCGCTGAAGGAGCTGCCGACGCGGTGGGACTATGATGATCCGACTTATGCGGAGGGTATTCCCGAGACCTTCACCATCGACC
>JBFWYF010001114.1:0-2549 GCA_050186685.1 Pirellulaceae bacterium | reverse complement strand
AGGAACAGCGTATCGAGCAGCCGAATTTCCAGCTGTACCGCACCTACGGTTCCTTTGGTCGTTACTTGCGGGGTGCTACGGCATCGTATCACGAGGCCACCGGAGATCGGCCGGCGGGTTACCGGTTGGACGAGGTGACCGACCCGAAGGAGCCGGCGACCATGCCGTCGGTGACGCTGGACGGGATGCCGATTATTCTGACGTCCCGCGACCACCCGTGGCTGGCTCCGAACTCGCTATTCGTCGTGAGCGACGTGAGCTTCGACCAATTGGCGGGCGGGGTGGCCTGGCGCCGCTATGCATCGACCTGGGAGCTGATCAGCGAGGTGCGGAACCCGAGCCTCGATTTCGGCCTGGACGCGCGGGTGATGCTGCACAGCCGATTCGTCCAGCCGCTGCTCGATATGACTCTGTTTCTGTTGGGTCTACCGTTGGTTCTGGCCCGGGAAAGCCGTAATATCTTCGTGTCGATTGGCTTGTGTTTCGGCGTGGTGCTGGTGTTCTTCCTGGTCGTGGTCGCTTGTCAGGGACTGGGTAACAGCGGGTATCTGCTCAGTCCCTCGCTGGCTGCCTGGTGTCCTCTGTTGATTTTTCTCCCTATCGCAGCGGCCGTTTCGAGTTCGCTGTGGGAATGAGTCGTCTGCATGGCCGAGTCCCTTCCTGAATCCGGGCGTGGCGAGACTCCGTGGGTACAGGGCCGGACGATCGGCAGCGTGCTGGAGGAGACCAGTCGCCGGTTCCCGTCGCAAGATGCGGTGGTCTTTCCCAAGCTGGGGCTGCGGTGGAGCTGGAGCGAGTTCCAGCAGCGGGTGGACCAGGCGGCTCGATCGCTGTTGGCCATGGGGATCCAGCATGGCGAGCACGTGGCGGTGTGGGCCACGAATGTTCCGGAGTGGATCGTGTTGCAGTTCGCCACGGCCCGCGTCGGCGTCGTGCTCGTGACCATCAATCCCGCGTACCGCCCGTACGAGCTGCAGTACGTCTTGAAGCAAAGCGATGCGGTCGCCCTGTTCCTGGTCGAACGATTCAAGTCGTCGGACTATTTTGCGATGTTGTCGGAGATCTGTCCGACCCTCGCGACGACGTTGCCGGGCGGATTGCGATCGAACGAGTTTCCCCGGCTGCGCCACGTCGTTACGCTGAACGGCCCCGACTTGCCGGGCGCTCAGCCCTGGTCCGAGTGGCTGGGCGCGAACACGGCCGCGTCCGACGCGGAGTTCGCGGCACGGGTCGAGCGGGTGCAGCCCGACGAGCGGATCAACATCCAATACACATCCGGGACTACCGGCTTTCCGAAGGCCGCGATGCTCAGCCATCGCAACCTGCTGTTGAACGCCTACTACGTGGGTGAGTGCCAGCGGTTCACCGAGCAGGACCGGGTGTGCATTCCCGTGCCGTTTTACCACTGCTTTGGGTGCGTGCTGGGCACGCTGTGCTGCCTCGTGTTTGGCGCCGCCATGGTCATTCCCGCCGAGTATTTCGGGGCGCTCGATACGCTGGACGCGCTGGAGCAGGAGCGGGCGACGGCGGTGTATGGCGTGCCGACGATGTTCATCGCAGAGCTCGAACATCCGACGTTTGCCGGGCGGCGTTTTCCAGCGCTGCGCACGGGCATCATGGCGGGTGCTCCTTGCCCCATTGAGATCATGCGCCGGGTCATCGACCAGATGGGGGCCGCGCAGCTGACGATTGCCTACGGCCAGACGGAAGCGTCGCCCGTGGTCACCCAGACGCGGACGAGCGATCCCATCGAGCTGCGGGTCGAGACGGTGGGGCGTCCGCTGCCGGGCGTGGAGGTCCAGGTGGTCGACCCGGCCACGCGCAAGGCACTGGCCGACGGGCAGCAAGGCGAGCTCTGGTGCCGCGGCCACGTGGTGATGCTCGGCTATTACCAGAATCCGTCGGCCACGGCGGCCGCCATCGACTCGGACGGATGGTTGCACACGGGCGACCTGGCGATTCGGCTGCCGAACGGCTACTACAAAATAACGGGACGCATCAAGGACATGGTGATTCGCGGGGGCGAAAACATCTATCCGCGCGAGATCGAGGAGTTCCTGTTCACGCATCCCGACATCGAGCAATCGGCAGTGGTCGGCGTGCCGGACGCGCGCTACGGCGAGGAGCTGTGTGCGTGGATCAAGTTGAAGCCTGACGTCCAGCTGACCGAGGACGACATCCGCACGTTCTGCCGCGCCCGGCTGGCGCACTACAAGGTGCCGAAGTACGTGTGCTTCGTCGAACAGTTTCCACAGACGGTGACCGGCAAGATCCAGAAGTTCCGAATTCGCGAAGAGATGATGGGCCGACTGGGACTGGTCCCCCCTTCCACGGCGTGAGGTCCGCAGGTCGGTCGGCACTTGTGGTATGCCACGCCGTTCACGACAATCTAAGTGCTGGCCCTCACCCTGGCCCTTTCCCGGAGTACCGGGAGAGGGAATTGGAGGAACCGCTCGCGGTCAGTCAATTGGGTTTTCGGACAGCGCCTGGTCTGAATTGTGCGTGGCGCGGCTAAGGGGCGAAGATGCCCGCTCGCTCCGGTCGCTTGT
>JBFWYF010001113.1:0-2549 GCA_050186685.1 Pirellulaceae bacterium | reverse complement strand
CACGTATGTCCCGGCCGAAATTCCGCAGGCGCTCTCCCGCCGCATCGGTTCCGGAAGCACCGAACTGTGGACCGTTCGCGATGCCAAGCACAACCTCGCCCGCCAGGCCGAACCCGAGGCCTATGACAAACGCCTCGTCGATTTCTTCAGCCAGATGAACGTGAACGGCTCGGCGAAAGTCCCGCAAGTTCAGCGTGATTGTCGACCGGCAACGATGACCTGATGCTTAGAGCGCTTCACGCGTCTCTGTAGCGGTGTATCCGCAGTGTCGGAAGTAGTTCTGGCACTCGGCTGAGTTGAAGTGGTCGAGGAGTCGACCGCAGAGCCGCCACAAGCCTTCCATGGTCCGTTCACCGGCGCTACGGACCAACCACTTGAATTTCGCGAACACCAATTCGATGGGATTCAGATCGGGACTGTAAGGCGGAAGGTAGACAACGCGCGCACCGACGGCCTCAATGGTTTCGCGCACTCCCACGACTTTATGAGCCGAGAGATTGTCCATCACGACAATGTCCCCGGCGACGAGTGTCGGCGCCAACTGCTGACGCACATAGGCGAGGAAGATGGCCCCGTTGATCGCGCCATCCACGACCAGGGGCGCGGTCAGGCCGCTTGCGCGAAGAGCTGCCAGAAAGGTGGTCGTCTTCCAGTGGCCATAAGGCACTTTGGACACCACTCGTTCTCCCCGCAACGCGCGCCCTCGCAAACGCGTCATGTTCGTTTTCACCCACGTTTCGTCGAGAAAGACCAGCCGCGAGAGATCGAACTCGGTCTGACTCAGCTGGAACGCCGTACGCTTCGCCGCGACATCGGGACGATCCTGTTCTGCCGCACGGAGGACTTTTTTTTGAAGGTGTACTTCAGCCTGCGCAGCGCGACTGACAACGTCTGCAGACTGATCTCGATGCCGAGTTCATCGCGCAGCTCTCGCAGAGTGATGTCCGGCCGCTCACGGACCAGCGCCTGCAGGCGATCCGCATACGCCATCCATTTCGGAGGCGTCTTCTTCTTCGGCGGACGGGCTGCGATTTCACCTGTCTCGCGTCGGCGCTGCTTCAATCGACGCACCCAGGACTCACTGACACGGCGCTTGACGGCAACGGCCATCGTGCCCATTCCCGCGTCACAATCGGCCAACACCTCGCGACGAAACTCGATCGAGTATGACTTCATGGCAACCTCCGTGTCAGAAGATTACCTACTCTACTCAATCCTCCCAGGAGGCGCTAGAGTCATGCGTGAAGCGCTCTAATATCGGGCGATCGCGGCTCGGCAGGAGCCTCGCCCTCCCATTAGACGAAATGCCGAAGCTCAAAGGAGCCGACGACGAGCCGTGATCAATCTCTGGCCCGGCGGACGCCGATGCGGCTGATGGAGAGATCGCCACCGATGACGACAAAACGAAAGTCGTTCTCGTTTGCGCGGTTCATGAAGCGGGCAAAGGGAATTTTGAATGTCGCCTGCGCCCATTCTCCCTTGCCTTCGATTTTCTGCGTTGGGCCTTGCCGAAACCGTTGTTCGAGTCCGGTGAGTTTTGGGTCGCCCGAGTCGTACTCGATGCGGAGCAGCTTGGCTCCCGAGTCGAGATAATCGACGATCACTTCCACCGTTTCTTCGCCGTCACAGAAGAAATCGGATGACACGTTGACGTACAGGTAGCGAGCGTCGGCGTTGAACTTGTTCTTCGTCGTTGTCCACGCATTGCGGCCGGCGACCGGTTGCTTGACGATGGGGCCGTCTCCTTCGCGCACATCCGGTACCTGCAACCCCTGGTCATCGTCGGGCGTTCCCGAGACGGCCTTCAGCGTCGTGCTGAGGTTGCGCGGGTTGACCTGCTTCTTCGCGTGAAAGAAGTCGGCGAACTCGCGCGTCAGTTTGATGTACTTCCGCCCGTATTCCTGACTCTCGCAAATGTCGGTTCCCTCGTGAAATTCGTTCCACGTTTCGACGTGAACGAGCCAAGGCCGCTTGGCCGGGTCCATCGAAAGCAACCGCGCCCAGCCGGTGCCGTAGAACCGGCCGTCGTCGCGATGGCGAACCAAGGGCGAGCGGCCGGGGACGTTGGAATGGTCGTAGCCTGGCCCAAGGCCGACTGTGTCGAGAAACTTCGCCTCGATCGCCCCGCCCCATTCATATTCCGCGCTCGCCTTCCCCGGCCAAGCGGTGGTTTTCACTATGTAAAGCTGGCTGCCGAACTCGTGCTCGGACATTTTCTGCACGGCGGGAAAGAGACTCTCGTCGACCTTGGCGGCGAAGTTCGGCACGTACAAATAGACGAGCGGCTTACCGTCGATGAGCGCGCGGTGCCTCGGCGGAATGAGCGAGAAGAAGTTGCGAATCGTTCCGTAAAACCAGCGCTGCCCGGCAAAACTCGTCAGGTCGACATGCATGCGACTGTTGTTGTGCTGCAATGTGCTCGTGTCATAGAACATGCCAATGGCCGGCGGTTTCTTCCCCGCTTCGATCAACTGGCTTCGCGCCTCGACGAGCTTCGGCAGACCCGTGTCGCTCCAGTCATGTGAACCGTCGGGGGCTCCCCCAAAACA
>JBFWYF010001112.1:0-2551 GCA_050186685.1 Pirellulaceae bacterium | reverse complement strand
CTCGGCGAGCGCCAGCGCGATGTAACACCACTCCCAGAACCTTCGATGCATACGGCCTGATTCTCCGAGTCGCGCGGCCCATGCCTGGAACTGCGGCGCTTCCAGACGGGCCTGCGTGCATAGACAACAGGGTAAACGTCCGTCCGACAACTCAGAATGCCGAGGCAGTTTCGATTTCATGGTGTCACCCTCTGTTCCGATTCGGACGCCGCCCCCCGAGCCGTCCCGCTCAAGCCGCTCGTACTTCGGCCCGCTGGGGCCGTTGCCCCGCTTCCTCGGGCAGGAACGCGAAATTGTGCGAATAGAAGGGTTCGATCGCCTGCGGCGTGATCGGACGGGGCATGTCCCGCTGCCGGTCGAAGTAATAGCCGCGGTAACCCAACCCCTCGAGATAGGCGAAGACGCTCAGCACGTACGGAGCCCGCTCGGGCTGGCGATTCTCGCATTCAAACAGTAGCGTCGGGCGGTCCTCGCGGAGGACCTGTTCGCCGCCCTGAAAGACTCGCAGCTCATGTCCTTCGGCGTCGCACTTGATGAACTTGACGGGTCGGTGCGACGATTGGCCAAAATAGGCGTCGAGCGTCGTTAGACGGACTGGGACCCGCATCCGTTGCTCACCCGGTGGCAGATTCTCCCAGGAATCATGCAACGAGGCCATTTGCGATACACGCTCCCGACCGGGAGTTAACGGCACCACGAGCTCCGCTTCCCCCTCGCGATCTGACAACGCCAGCTGCTCGACATGCCAGTACG
Organism: Pirellulaceae bacterium; assembly: GCA_050186685.1. Classification (GTDB taxonomy): domain Bacteria; phylum Planctomycetota; class Planctomycetia; order Pirellulales; family Pirellulaceae; genus CAZFLF01. Next base: position 1,798 of record JBFWYF010001112.1, on the reverse strand, counting down.
ATTTTCCCCGAGCCAGCCGGCGCAGGTAGTCCGCTAACAGTGGCTGCGGTTCGAAGGCAAACACCTGGCCCGTCCGGCCAGCCCGGCGGCACATCCAGTACGAGAAAGCTCCTTTGTATGCTCCGATATCAACAGCCACTTCACCCGGCTGCACCCGATCGATCACGAAATCGATCTCCTGCGGCTCCACCTTTGCCTTGTACTTGCGGGCACGAAGATACCACTTCAGGTGTTCCAGCATGCGTCCTTCTCCACTCTTGGGGAATCACTCCCGCGCAGGCATCAGCCCAAGCAGTGGGATCGATAGAGAACAGCCGACTAAGCGTCAAGAGCAATGTCGAACGGCGAGATACCTGGATCTCCGATATCCCGCAGAGTGCGCAGAGGTCGAGCGGGAACGCTCGCGACGGGCGGGAAGCACGGCCTCAGTTCCGGGGAACCGGCAGCAGTTGCACCGCATCGGCGTGTACAAAACCCTGAGCGCCTTCGGTGGTAATTGTGACCGTACACTCCTGCTGCGGTCCCAGCTGGATGCGACCCAGCGTTACAAAGCCACGCTCTCCGGCGGGCGGCTGACGCATGTCGATTCGCGTTTCCTGCTCGCCCGCCGGGGATTTCCACCGGACCGGCACCGTCGCACCTCGGTTGGCGTGCGGCTGATAGGCCAGGCGAATGTCATACGGGCCCGCCTGTTCCGCTCGCAGGACGAATCGGATCGAGGCACCGGAATCGGCCCCTGCGTACAGATATCCGTAACCGACGTATCCTTTCAGCCCGGCCCCTTCAGTCCACGTACCGGATTTCTCCGCCTGCGGGTCGTCGACGACGATGCCCGGCAGCGAGGCGACGTCGATACCCGTCGGCGGCCCTTCGGGTCGAGCGACCGGTACGTCCTTGGGAATCACCAGCGGGCTGAACACGGTCTCGCGTCGCGCCCTGCCCGGGAGCTGCAAAAGCTGCTGCAACTCATCGAGATAATGGGTGTACACCTGCCGAGGCTGGCAATCGTGGACTACGCAAACGGAGGCGGCCTTGCCCACCACCTCGCCCATCATGCCGCAAGTCTTCATCACCCGCGTTGTTCCCAAGGCCTCATGCGTCACGCTGATGCAACGGCCCGCCATGAACAGGTTTTCCACGTTCCGTGAATAGAAGCAGCGATAGGGAATGGGATACCCGAACATGCGATCGATCCGTCGGTCGTGCTCGGCGATCGATATGAAGGGATTGTCCGGGAACTTTTCCGCGAATTGCTGCTTGGGATAATGCAAATCGATCGACCACGTACTGGGCACGCAACCGTCGGGAAAGGACTTCTTGGTGACGATGTCGTCCTGCGACAGGATAACGTCTCCCATCAGCCGCCGGGATTCTCGTGGACCGCCGATGAACGCCACCCACACCAACTCGGCATTCGCATGGCGGTCCCGGCCGTCGCCATTCTTCATCGCCTGGAACGCCCCGTAGACGGCGCGCAGGTTCCAGTCGCGAATCCCCTCGGCGTCGCCCAGCGGGTCTTTGTCGAAACCGCTTTCCCAGAACCATTCTCCCAGTCCGTCGCGCGGATACGGAAAATCCTTCATGGTCAGCGGCAAGGCCCACGGCGTCGGCGGAAACTCCACGGCGGCGTCGGCCGCGGCCCAGCGCCACATGTTGCTCATACCCATTCGACCTTGCGGCGTCATCTCCCAGTCCGCGGCAGCCAGGAAGCCGAGTGTCGCATGGCCCGTACAGTCAAAGAAGAAACGGCCGCTGAATCGCCGCTGCTGGCTCGTGCGCGTGTCGAAAGCGTGCACAG
>JBFWYF010001111.1:0-2555 GCA_050186685.1 Pirellulaceae bacterium | reverse complement strand
CTGTACGACGCCTTGCACGATCCACAATACAAGGACGTGCTGACGGTCGAGACAGACACTGGATCCGGTGGCTACACGCACCGCTACTTCCAGGTTCCGCGCAGTCAAATGGCGCTGGAGAAGGGCCGCGACGCCATCGCGGCCTGGCAGCGATTCGGGTACGGCTGGCTCGGGCGCTCACCGGACTATAAGGCGGGCTTTCTCGCGACGCTTGGCGGCGATCCGGATCTGTATGCGCCGTATTCCGACAACGCCCGCCGCTGGTACAAGGCGGCCCAGGAGCGGGTCTTCTACTTGAACCACGCAATCGTTCACCCGCCTATCGACCGTGATCTACCAGCGGATCAGATCAGCGACGTCATGGTCCACGTTGTGAAAGAGACTGATGCCGGCGTAATTCTGTCCGGTGCCAAGGTTGTCGCGACGGGATCAGCGCTGACGCACCACAACTTCATCGCGCACTATGGCTTGCCGTTCAAGGACAAGCGCTTCGCCGTCGTATGTGCGGTGGACATGACTGCCCCGGGGGTCAAGCTGATCTGCCGGAATTCCTACGAGTACCAGGCGGCCGTCACGGGGTCGCCGTTCGACTATCCGTTGTCCAGCCGGCTCGACGAAAACGACGCGATTCTCGTGCTCGACAATGTCCTCGTGCCGTGGGAAGACCTGTTCATCTACGGGGATATCGACAAGGTCATTCGCTTCACGCAGGACTCGGGCTTCTTCCCGCGCTATCTGCTGCACGGTCTGACGCGGCTATGCGTCAAGCTGGATTTCATCACGGGCCTGACTGCCAAGGCGCTGCGCGCCTGCGGGACTTCCGAATTCCGGGGTGTGCAGGCGGCACTCGGCGAGATCGCGGTCTGGCGGAACCTGTTCTGGGCACTCAGCGACGCGATGGTCCGCTCGCCGACCCCCTGGGTCGGCGACGGGGTGCTGCCGAATCTTCAGCACGGTATGGCGTACCGAATGCTCGGACCCGTGGCCTACCCGCGCATCAAGGACATCATCCAGAACACGGTCGCCAGCGGCCTGATCTACATGAACTCCAACGCGGTGGACTTCAAATGTCCGGAGATCCGGCCGTACATCGATCGCTTCATCCGAGGTTCGCACGGCATGGGTTCGCTGGACCGCATGAAGATCATGAAGCTGCTATGGGACGCGACGGGCAGCGAGTTCGGCGGACGGCACGAGCTGTATGAGCGCAATTATGGCGGAACGGCCGAAGCGATCCGCGTCGAATCTCTGATGATGCTGGAGGAGTCCGGCCAGATTCGCTCGATGGAGGATCTCGTCGAGAGGTGCATGTCGGAGTACGACCTCGACGGGTGGACGACGCCACGATTCGTGAATCCTTCGGACGTCTCGGCGGTCGGGGCGAACAACCTATGATGCCAGCCCTCCGCAAACCGATATCGGTCGGAATCCATGCGGTCCTGGAGCGGACATCTTCGAACGATGGAGTGCAGTCATGAGCCATGCCGTCCGAAGGGATCAGGAACGGGCCGGCGGGGGGGACCTTCGTTTCAACGATCACCTGGTCGAACCCATGGTTGCCACGGCGCGGGCAATGCGGCCGCTGCTCGAACGCAATGCCCAGCAACACGAGGACAACGGTGAGCTGACGCAGGAAGTCCTCGATGCGCTCGATGCGACCGGCATCCTGAAGATGGCGGCACCCGAACGGGTTGGCGGTCTGGCCATTTCTTCGCAAGGGCAGGTCCGGGTCATGGCGGAGATTGCCAAGGGTTGTCCATCGACGGCGTGGGTCGTGTCGATCATCAACTCGGTGATCTGGCTCGGTTCGGCGATGTCGTTCGAGATGCAGGACTACCTGTTCAAAGACGGCGTGCCGAAGCTCTGCAGTCCCACAAACGGCACCGGCACGCTGGTGGCGAGCGGCAATGACTTCCAACTCAACGGCCGCTGGTCCTATGGATCGGGATGCCGCCACTCGAAGTGGGCCCTGGTGCCGGCGACGCTGCCATCGGGTGCCATGGCCTTCGTCGCGCTTCCGCTGGCCGATGCCAAGATCGACTACACCTGGAAGGTGGCCGGCATGCGGGGCACGGGTTCGGACACGGTGGTCGCGGAAGACGTGTTGATCCGGCCGTATCAGCTCTGCGAGATCCCGGGAGTGGGCGGCACGGTGTCGCTGCATGTGTCATCGAACGGGCTCCATCCGGACACCCGCAAGGCGCAGTTGCTCGAAGCGACCGACTACTGGATCGGACTGACACTGCTCCGTTCGAAGGCCCTCGGCGTCATGGTCGGTACCGTCGAGGGGCTGATGGAGCAGGTACTCAGGTCACGCGAAAAGGGCGTGATGTTCACGACATACGAACATCGGCGCGACTCGCACGTGTGGCAGGCGGGCGTGGGAGAAGGCTACGCGAAGCTCAGCGTGGTTCGAACGATTCTCGAACGCGTGACCGCAATCAATGACCGTGGTGCTCTTGAAGGTCGAGAGCTGACCTCTGACGAGCGCATCGAAAGCCGTTCTCAGGTGATCGTTGCCATCGAGATCCTGACCGCGCTGACCGAAAAGTTGA
>JBFWYF010001110.1:0-2557 GCA_050186685.1 Pirellulaceae bacterium | reverse complement strand
TTCCGATCTCTGCACCCGCCCGCCATCCGGCAGGGGGAGCAGCTGGTGACGCTGAACGTCACCGCCGTGCTGCAGGCCGGTCAGACGAATTCACTACGATTCGAACTGGCATCGGTCGCTTCCGCGGCGCCCATCGAGGTCCGCAGTGCCGGTCCGCTGACCCTGACGGTCGTTGGCCCCGCGCCTGCCACGCTGGCCTTAGCGCGCGGCCGCTCAATGCCGCGCCGCTTCGAGTTGGAGTCGGCGGACCTCGCGACAACTCCGCCGCTGCGATTGGTGCCAGTGGTTGCCGGCCTTCCGGCCGAGGCGGCCGCGGGGATGCTCGTCCGCGTGGGGACGCGCGGGCCGATTGGAGTGGCGGCGTCGGAGGTACCCGTGTTGAAGCCTGTTCTGCTGCCGCTGGCGGCTCATGGGACGGGTACTCGTTCGTACTTTCGCGACCAGTACGCCGAGACCCAGCTGGTCTGCACGCCCACGGTGCCAACGAGCGCTATCCGGTGCTGCGAGCAGTCGATCATCATTCGTCAAGCGGCACCCTTTAGACGCGTGCTGTTCCAGGGCTCCTGCGCAGCGCTCGCGCTGCTGGCCGTGGCCATTCCGGGACATTTCCTGTGGCGGATGAACCAGTCGAGGAGTTCACTGTAACGTGCCATATTTGTCATCGCGGGCTAGCGATACGCCATCCGGCCTTGCCGCATTGGCAGGGGGCAGTCTGGTTTGGTCAAATCGTCTTCAACCCTCCTTCAGGAGTATATACATATGAAGCGCGCGGCACGGCGAAAAGCGAGACTCGAGCGGCTGACCAAGGACGCCGTCCCGCGATTTCATCGCTGTGTCGAGGCGGTCAACGAAGAGTCGTTCCCGTCAACGCGCGCCTACGAGCAATGGCGCTCGGGATTCCAAGGCGACGCTTGCCCGCTGCTGTTGTTCGCGCGTGCCGCAAGGATGTTTCCGGATGAGTTTCAGCGTGGGTTGGAGCTCGTCACCGACTCGGACTTCCAGGCCAAGACGCAGACGGCCCAGCCTCTGCTGGCGGCACGCTGCCAGGTGCTCGCCAGCCTTCAGAAGCAGGAATCCGAACTTCTCAAGGATCTCGTGGCGGCGACGCAGGCCTACAATGCGTACTGGTCCCTTCCCACGGACGAAGTGTGGCAGCCGTTGGTGGAACGCCAACTAAAGCTGTCAATTCCTGACAGCAAACGCTGGAGCGAGATGCTCGGCGAGGTCGCGCGGCACACCGGGGGCGCCACGCCGGGGCTCTTGGCTGTACGCGATACGATAGCCTGCATGTGGGGCGACGTCCGGAGCGAACAGCATGCGGTCGAGACCTGGGTGCTGTTTGTATATCGCTATGCCGACCTTGGGGCGCCGCCGGTGGATGATCAGGGCGTGGTGGGCCGCCTGAGGCTGGAGCGGATCCCGCATGGCAGCGGCGTGCTGTATCCGGACGTCCTCTCGAGCGGGTATCTCCGCCTGGCGGACGATTTCCGCCGTAGCATGGACCGGGCCCGGAATGTCGTCCGCGGCGGTCGGCCGCTCGCCTTCGACGTGCGCTGGAGCATCGATCTGCGGGACGTCGACTACCTGGTGAACGGCCTCCCGATACCCGTGGGGGGCACGTTGGTGGGGCCGTCAGCCGGCGCGGCCTGGGGCTGCGCCCTCCGAGCGCTCCTTAAGCGCGAGTACCTCGAGCGCGGAGTGGCGATCACGGCGGCGTTCGACGACGCGTCGGACGACGACAAGTTGACAACGGTCGGGGGTGTCACCACGAAGCTGTTGGCCGATTTCCGCCGCTATAAGATCTTCGAAGTCCTGATGCACGCTGACCAACCTGAACTACAGACGCATCGCGGCACACAACCCAAGCCAGTCCCGACTACCTCGTTGGCCGATGCTTACGACAAGCTGTCGCGCTGGCAGCGGATGACGCAAAGTGCCAGGGAGCGGCTGGCCATGAGCGCGCGCGAGGAACTGCGAGCTTCCGCGCACCGCTACGTCCTACCATCCGTCTCGCGCGAAGTCGAGCCTGGGGCGATGAACGCACCGGAGTCCGTCGAAGCGGCGCCGGTCTCCAGCCGTTTGCGGCCGCTGTCGCGGCGTGCGGTCAGGAATCTGCAGATCGGCAAGTGGAGCAAGACCCAGCGATTGCTTCTATTGGCGGACTCGGGCCTGGGAAAGTCGTTTTTCCTGCTGCGCTGCGAGTACAATCTGGCCCGGCGGCTCCGCGCTCCCTTTCCGATCCGCGTGACGCAGCTTTCCGAAGTCGACTGGACGGGCTCGGTCGACGACGTGACTCATCGGCTGGCGGATCGGTTTGTCCCGCTGTTGCCGGGATACAAGCGACCCCAGATTCACAAATGGCTGCAGCGGCAGTTTGACCGCGGCGACGTTTTTCTGCTGCTGGACGCCTTGGACCAGACCGACCAGTCCCAGTCGCTTGCGGGACTTGGTGCGTTTCTGAAGAATGTCGGTCCCACTTGTCGCGTGTTGTTGACGGGACGCCCTCACGTGGTGAGCGACCGGGCCGGCATGTTCGAGCGGAGCAAGTGGCGGACAT
>JBFWYF010001109.1:0-2563 GCA_050186685.1 Pirellulaceae bacterium | reverse complement strand
ACGACTCGGAGATGCGCATAGGAATTTCCTTTGGCCGGGAGGACCGGAAAGTCAGCTTTCAGATTTGACAGATCGACGTATGTCTCGTAGCAGCGTTGATGGGTGGGGACCCTTCGCCGAGCCCGTGACACAACCGCCTTCCGCGCTGACCAGGACAGTAGTCCGCATCCGCAAGACGCACGAAGGACCTCGGGTCAGTGGACCGATCGCGAAATGCCGTTTGCCGGTCGGCCCACTCTGTGCAGTGCGATGGCCGCAGTACTTGCCCGGGCCACGGCATCCGCCTTACCAATAGGCGCAGGATATAACCGAAATTAGCCACTATCGGACGACAGATTCCGGCTCTTTTTGTTCGAGACCGCCAACGGTCAGCTACCGCCGGCCAGATCGCCGCAATGGCACAGTTTGTACTCAGTTGCCTGGCTTCTCCTCGGTGTCTGGGCACCAACAATCCGTTAGCGGACCTCAAAACAAATGGGGCCGACAATGAGCAATGCGAAAACGCGGGCCAAGATGGCTCACGGTTTTTCCCAGTTTTTTTTCGGCGGCCTCAGAACGCTCGTCGGCAATAAGGCAGCTGCTGAGCTCGCCTCGAGCGAAGGCGTCACGGATTCGGGGCGGATCTACGGGCGCTTGGTGATGAGCACAGCCCAGTCCTGTCCGAGGTCGGACGGTGGTGGGCCCAAATCGCCGTCATTGCCACCGCGCAGTCGAATTGCGGTTCCCTCGAATTCCCCCCGCCGCGGGTTGAACCAGCGAAGCGAGAACTCGCCAGCAATCCCCGATAGGTCAATTCGTCCCGTGACGGTTGAGTTCGGCAAATAGACCGCATAGACTTCGCCGCGCTTCGCGAAGACCTGGGCGCCGATCGGGTACTGCTGCCGTCCACGGTTCTGAGAGACCGTGATCGTCGCCGCGCCCCGCAGCAATTCGTCGGCGGGTGCCATCTCCCAGAACGGAAAATTCTCCTCAAGGAAGCGTCGCGCATACCATACGTAATCCCACAGCTGGTCGCGTTCCGGCGTCTTAAACGACTCCGTCCGCAGCAAGTCGCCCAGAATGAACTCGATGTTGCCGCCGGACAGGTACGTCGGCCAGAGCTTTTCTTTGCGCCAGCGTTCGGCGTCATCCACCGGAAGCGCCGTCCGCTCCTGCCCCTTGTCAATCGTGAACTCGTCCATCGAAATGGGAAGCGGCCGTCCGGCAGCGGCCGTGGCGGCGCGAAACTGCTCGGTCAACGTATCAATCTGGCGTTGCCCCAGCTGGATCGACGTCAGACTGAACCGTTTATCTCCAAAGGTGAACTTCAGGGCCTCGAGCGGATCGCGGGCCGAGTGAACCGTCACGGGCGAGTCGTAGGGGTCGACCGCGCGGACGTAGTCCGCAAACGCCCGCACCCGGTTGTGCCCCAGATCGAGCCCGCCGATGTTGTATTCCTCACATAGGTTCCACTCGAGCGCCAGGTGATGGCCAAACCGCGAGATCATCTCGCGATAATACAGCTTGCGTTCGGGGCCGAGGTCGCCATCGTCGAGTTCCCGTTTATTGGCCTCCTCCGCCTCGTTGAAAACAAAGTGCAGAAAGATGCCTTGCCTCTGCGCGTGGTCGAAGACCGTCTCCCATTGCCGCAGCTTGCTGATGTCGAAGTGCAGATTGTCGTTCTGCGGACTTCCACCGGGTTGCTTCACTTCGACCCACGGCCAGACGTTCTTGCCATCGCCGCCGACATTCATGGTAAGGAAGTAGATGCTGTTCACGTGTTTGGAAGCCAGGTAGTTGAGCGCGCCGATCAGGGCGCGGCCTCTGCCGCCTCCCCAATCCGGATCGCCGGCTCGCCAGTCCTCGACGTGCACCGCATACTTGTGGCCGGGTGGGGTATTGTCGAACCCGGCGTACGCCAGCAAGTCTTCGGGGCTGTCGGTACCACCCCGAATCCAATGTGGGCCGTCCTGGAACTTGAGGTAGTGCTGGCCAACGTATTGCAGCCTTCCCCATTTCAGAAAACCGGGGGCAGCGGGATCTCGTGAAGCGATCTCGAGCGTACCGGAACGCCCGTCGAAGTCCGTTGCCTGCCCGGCGTTCTCGTCCAGGCTGATTGCAACGTTCCTTCCCGTCCGGAACGATGCGCGGTATTGCCATCGGCCGCTTTGATCCGGCGTGAAGCGAACTCGCCAGACGTTCCCCTCGCTTCCCCCCTTCCCATCGCCGTCGAAGAAGCCGGGAACGACGTACGTCTGCCCGGCTGGGCCGGTGAACGTGACCTGCAGGCGGTAATCAAGAAACGGGTTCGGATCGCCGCCGGTTTCCTGGCACTGCGGGCCAGCCCAGTCGATGGTCAAACCATGCCAGACCCTCTCCTTACCGACTGCCGGCATGGCGACGGCCAACATGCTTGTTGTGGCGGCAAAAACCCAATGGCGAATACGGTGATGGGTCATGGTAAGTTTGTCCGATCAAGCGGGTCTGGCTACGATCACCGAGGATCTAATTCTTGGGAGAAGTAGACCGCGGCGCTGTTCGCCGGGCAAACGTTTTTCGCCGGGTTGTCCCATGTAGGACACCT
>JBFWYF010001108.1:0-2564 GCA_050186685.1 Pirellulaceae bacterium | reverse complement strand
TGTCTCCGCCGTGTCGCTGTCGCGCACTTCCACCACACGCTGGAGGATGATGGGCCCGTGGTCGTATTGATTATCCACGAAGTGGACCGTGCAACCGGTCACTCGGACGCCATAGTCAATCGCCGCCTGATGGACGCGCAATCCGTAGAACCCTTTCCCACAGAACGCAGGAATGAGCGACGGATGGATATTCAGCACCCGTCCGGCAAAGTCCGGCGGAATGGGCGCGAACTTCAGAAACCCCCCCATCAACACGACATCGACTCCCGCCGCGCGGCAGGCGTCGAAGATCGGACGGCTGAACGCCTCGTCGTTATCGCACCGGTCCCGCTCGACAATGCAGGTCGGAATCGACGCTTCGCGGGCCGCGTTCAGCCCCCCGGCGCTGGCGCTGCTGGAGACAACCAACTTGAAATCCAGGTCCAGCTTCCCGGAGCGCGCATAAGCCAGCAGATTGTGGAAGGTCGTACCGCCCCCAGATATCAGCATGGCGGCGGCGAGTCGACGTGGACTTCCCGTGGACATATGCGCTTCACCCGCCCGACCGCACGCGTACAAACAATTGCAGCGATTGACTGCCGACCTGACGCTCCACGCCCTCCGTCCCGGCCAATGCCTCCGTGACGAGCTGCACGCCAAGCGTCGATTCCCCGATGTAGTTACGATTTTCTTCCACGGCTTGCCGCAATTCTTCCGACGCGGTCACCACTCCCACGTCGATGCGATCCGTATACTGGCACCCCAGCTCCTTGCGACGGTCCTGGATCAACCTCACCAGGTCGTTGGCCAGTCCTTCCCGAACCAGCTCCGGCGTCAGTTCCGTGGACAAGACAACGACACATTGCCGGCCCTGGGCAGCGGCCCAACCGGGCTTGGCCTGCAGCCGAACCTGGATATCCTCGTTGTCCAGTTCGATCTGCTGGCCGTCCAACTGCAAGGTCACTTTTCCCGTGTCGGTCAACTCGGACAGCAACGTGCTCCCGTTGGCTTCGCCGAGCGCCTTCTTGACGGCCGGCATCCATTTGCCGACCCGCGGCCCCAACCGCTTGAAGTTGGGTTGCACCTGGTACGTGATGTACTTCGTGGCGTCCTTCGTGTACTCGATTTCCTTGACGTTCAACTCGTCGCGAAGCAACGCATCGTGGGCTTCCAGCCACGGTTGCTGCGCACTCTCGGCCAGGATGACTTCGACTTTCCGCAACGGCTGGCGGACCTTCAGCTTGGCGTCCATACGAGCCGCCCGGCCCAGCGAGGCTATCTCGCGCAGCAGTCGCATCTGCCGCGACAACGTCTCGTCCACTCCATCCTCGGCAGGCAACGGATAATCGCACAGGTGCACGCTCGGCGTGGCCCGCGCGCCAAAGACGCCCGCCAGGTTCTGCCACATCGTTTCGGCCAGGAACGGCACGAACGGCGCGACCATCTTGCTCGTCGTGAGCAGGCATTCGTACAGCGTCCAGTACGCGTCGACCTTGTCGGCCGACGCGGCGTCGCTGCTCCAGAATCGGTCGCGGCTGCGGCGGACGTACCAGTTGCTCAAGCCATCCACAAACTCGTTGATCTGCTGGCACGCACCGTAGTTGTCGTACTCGTCCATGCGCGAGACGACATCGCCCAGCGTTCGGTGCAGTTCGCTTAGAATCCAGCGGTCGAGCTCGCTGCGCGCCGCGGCGGGTCGATACCCGCTGGCGCGAGCCAGTTCGTCCGCCGTAAGCTGGCCTGCCGCACCCGCCAGCCGCGCCTCCGGTGCAAATTGATCGATGTTGGCGTAGATGACGAAAAAGCTGTAGACGTTCCACAGCCGCAGCAGGAACTCGGGGATGCTTTCGCGGATCGCCCGGTCGCTGTACAGGATTGAATTCCACGGCGCCTGATTAGCAAAAAAGTACCAGCGGAGCGCGTCGGCGCCGTACATGTCGAAGATTTCCGAAGGGCTGCGGTAATTCCGCAACTGCTTCGACATCTTGCCCACTTTACGCACAAACGCCTCACCGCAGGACTGCCGCGCCTCGTCTTCGGTCAGGAACCGCTGTTTCCCATCCTTCGATTCCCACCACTCGGCCAACATCAATCCCAGCACGATGCAGTTCCTGAACGGATGCGGGAATGGATGCGGCGCAGCGGCTGGCTCGCCCGACGAATCGTCGTCCGCTCGGGATGCCTCGGCCAGGACACTCGGCCCGAACATCATCGTGCTGATCGCCAGCTGGCTGTAGAACCACCCGCGGGTTTGATCCAGTGCTTCGCTGATGAAGTCGGCGGGAAACTGCTGTTCGAACCGTTCGCGGTGCGTGTGCGGGTAGCCCCATTGAGCGAATGGCATGGCCCCGGAGTCGTACCAGCAATCAATCACTTCCGGCACGCGCCGCATGCGGGACCCCGGCGCAAATGGCGAGTCGTAAGTGATCTCGTCGATGTACGGCTTGTGGATCTTCAGATCGTCGGGCAGTTCCGGCCGATCGGCCTTGGCCTGCTCCCAAACCTCCCTGCCCCGCACGCCCGGCCGGGCGAGCAGCGACGCGTAGCTGTCGATCGCCTCGGCCTGGCCCGTCCGCTCGCATACC
>JBFWYF010001107.1:0-2565 GCA_050186685.1 Pirellulaceae bacterium | reverse complement strand
AGATGATGAGGTCCGTCAGATCGGTAAAGCCGATCGTGATGAGTTCGTTCCCGTCAAAGAGCGACGAGTTCGGAGGCAGGTTGCCGTCGGGACCACGGGCATCGCCGTCGGTGTCTATGCTGATCGGGCTAGTCAGCCAGCGATGCACTTCTTCCCAGTCGCCCAGACCGTCTCCATCGCTGTCCGCCACGCGGGGGTTGGACTTGTTGGCAAACTCCTCGAAATCGTCGAGACCATCGCCATCGCTGTCAACGAGATGGGGACTGCTGTTGACGATGACGTGGGTCAAGGACAGTGGCAATACGGTTCCGAATCCCACGTTGTCGACGAGGATCAGGAAGCCCAGTTGTTCCTGGCAATCGGTCAGGCCGTCCCCGTCAGTGTCGGTCTGGTCGTCACAGGCCGTAGAGACGGCCTCGTATGCCTCCGGAACCGATGCTTCGATATCGGAGAGCCGCAGCGTGACATCGGCCTTGCCGATAGGCAGGCTGGGGGTGGTGAGCTGAAGCAACTGGCTGTTGATGACGTTGACCGACGGGGCGGGGACGTCATCGAAGAGCACCTGCATGCCCGGGACGAACCCCTCTCCTTCTATCAGCATGAACACATTGCCCTCCCAGACGCCCGCGGCAGGCTCGATGGTCTTCACCTTCAACGGCGAGTCATCCGCCTGCTGTCCGTCTGCCGACAGGTTGCCGCACCCGGCAAGCGAAAGCGAGAGCAACGCCATAGCCAGAAGGGGGCTGATCACGAGGCACCTGCGTTCTGAACAATTCGTGTCGGAGTTCATGGTTTCCCACCTTTCGTTCGAGTCCCGGCCAGCGACGCGCGGCCGCATCCTGCAGTGTGCAGGTACGCTGTCGTCCGCTTTCCAAGCCGAAATCCCGCTGGACGCAGGGTCAGAATCTCAAGGTTTTCTTTTGGCGCGACTTGGACCGCCGTGGCCCGTGCCGAGGTTTGCCGCCCCCGGGTTGCGACATTTCAGGACGTCAGCCGGGTGCAGGGGCGCAAAGGACGCCCGAATTCAGGCGACACCTGGGCCTCGTTTGGTTCAGCCCCGCGGAGTCGATATCATCGATTCCAGCCGATCAGCGGGGATCCCGGGATTGCGGCCGGCGCTGGCCGGTGATCCGCAGTGGGAACGCCGCCAACGCTCGAGCCCAGCTCGTCACGTTCGACTCGGAAGCAGATCAGAGCCGCCATGGAAGAAAATGAAGTCACACTGGTACTCCGGAGGATCGAGGCGGGGGATTCCCGCGCGGCGGAGGAACTTCTGCCACTGGTCTACCGGCAACTCCGGGAACTTGCGGCGGCGCGGATGGCGAAGACTCCGCCCGGCCAGACGCTTCAGCCGACGGCACTGGTTCACGAGGCCTTCGTTCGCGTCATCGATCAGCAGGACCCCCGTCAATGGGCGGGCCGGCGGCACTTCTTCTTTGCGACCGCCCGGGCCATGCGCGACATTCTGGTGGAGCAGGCGCGCCGCAAGGCAAGCCTCAAGGGCGGAGGCGGTCTGCGGCGCAGGGCGCTTAAGGCTGAGCCGATCGAGATTGCGGTGCCAGTTGAGGATGTGCTCGAAGTAGACACGGCACTCAAGCGACTGGAAGCCGAAGACGCGGAGAGTGCCCAGCTTGTCATGCTCAGATATTTTGCAGGGCTCTCGGTCGAGCAGATCTCGCAGGTTCTTGATGTGTCTGCCAGTACGATCAAGCGGCGCTGGCGGTATGTCCGCGCGTGGTTCCGCCGTGAACTGAATGAATCGGACGATGGATAGTTGACGTTCAACCCTCGACACAAGCTGATCCGGGATCTGTTCGAGGCCGCGGTCGAACTTCCTCCCGGCGAGCGTACCCAATGGCTGGCCTCGGCGTGCGCGGCTGATACGACGTTGCAGGCCGAGGTGGAATCCCTCCTGCTCAGCGACGAGGTTGCCGCGACGGGTTTTCTCGCAAGCCCGATCCACCAAGGCGGTAACGACGGTGACTTTTATGATTCGCTCGAGGATGTCCTTCCGACCTGGATCGGGCCGTACCGGGTGGTCCGAAAGTTGGGCGAAGGCGGCATGGGCGTCGTCTACGAGGCGAAGCAGGATCATCCCAAACGATCTGTCGCGATCAAGCTGATCCGCCCGACCGTGAACTCAGCGAGCATCCTCCGGCGATTTGCGTACGAAGCGAATATCCTGGGGCAGCTTCACCACCCCGGCATCGCGCACATCTACGAAGCCAATGTGGCTGTCGTCAACGGTGTGCGTCAGCCTTATTTCGCCATGGAGCTCATCCGTGGTGTTCCATTGATTGCACACGCGCGAGCAAAGAGTCTTGACGTACGTCGGCGTATGGAGCTTCTTGCGCGGGTCTGCGATGCAGTGCAGCACGCGCATCAAAACGGCGTGATCCACCGCGATCTGAAACCGGCGAACATCCTGGTTCAGGAAGAGCCTGATTCCCCATCGCTCCTTCGCGTGGCCGGGCGTGGTGGGCCTGATTCTTCGGCCGGCTATCGGATCACATGGTCCGTCGGGCAACCCAGAATCCTGGACTTCGGTGTGGCGCGCATTACGGA
>JBFWYF010001106.1:0-2577 GCA_050186685.1 Pirellulaceae bacterium | reverse complement strand
TAGGACATGGCGCACCCCCGGATAACGAACCACGGCGTCTCCACATCTCGAAGGGCAACCCTTCCGGCACCTTCTCCTCACCTGCGCGGGGAGAAGGCAGATGTGTAGACGCCGTAGCGCTGACGAAGAGCCAAGGTAGCGTCCGGCCATTTACCAAACAAGTGTTTGTTTGCTATATTGGAGCCATGGGAACTCCGTCGCGTCCGGCCGTTGCCCCCGAGTCCTCTAAGGCATCTTCCCGCGCCGACAATCGGCGTCGGGCATTGCTTGAGGCGGCAGCCCGGCATTTCGCACGCGGCGGTTTTGAAGCGGCATCGATGCGCGACATCGCCAGCGAGGTCGGCATGTTGGCCGGATCGATATACTATCACTTCGACTCCAAGGACGCGTTGATCGAAGCGGTGTATGCCCTGGGCGTCGGGCAGGTCACCGCCTCTGTCCAAGGCGCTCTGACCGGCGTCAAAGGGCCATGGTTGCGCCTCGAAGCCGCTTGTGTCGGCCATCTCCAGGCACTGCTGGCCGACACGCCGTTCGCCCGGGTGATGACCGCCGATCTGTCGAATCTGCCAGGGGAACTGCGTCACCGGCTGGTGGTCCAGCGGGATGAGTATGAGCGCGTGTTCGTCGAGCTCGTTGCCGATGTGTCGTTGCCCCACGACATCGATGCCCATCTGCTGCGCTTGCATTTGCTCGGCGCGCTGAACTGGGTCCCGTCCTGGTTCCGTCCCGGTCGCGCCACGCCAGCCACGATCGCGAGATCCCTGGTGCGTAGTATCCGTCGCCGCTGATGCCGCTGGCGCCCTGTGCGCTCGTCCCGCGGCGCGGGGTTTCGCAGCGCGAGGTCGCTGGCGGGTTGCGTCGATGCACCGCTTCGGCGCACCATGTCGCGGATTGCATGATTCCCCCAAGAGGAGACGTGATGCCCGAGCTGATCGAGACGCTGGAAGACGGCGTGCTGCTGCTGACGATGAACCGGCCGGAAGCGATGAACGCCCTGTCGTCGGGGATGATGGACGGGCTGCTGCAAGGCTTGCGTCGCGCCGCCGAAGATCCGGCAATCGGCTGCGTCGTGCTGCGGGGTGCGGGTGAAAAGGCATTCTGTGCCGGCGGTGACGTCAAGGCGATGGCGGCTGGCGGCCGCATGCAGGGTGCGTCGCACGAGACCAAGGTCGCCGACCTGCGTGCCCGCATGCGGGTGTCGGAGATGTTGCACGACATGCCCAAGCCCACCATCGCGATGGTCAACGGCGTGGCGGCCGGTGCTGGTCTTTCGCTGGCGCTTGCTGCCGATATGCGCTTCGCCGCCCGCAGCGCGCGTATGACGACCGCCTTTGCAAAGGTCGGCTTTTCCGGCGATTTCGGTTCGCACTTTTTCCTGCATAAGCTGGTCGGTACGGCCAAGGCGCGCGAACTCTACTTTACGGCGGAGATCCTCAACGCGGAGAAGATCGAGAAACTGGGTCTGGCCAACTGGATCGTCGATGACGACAAGCTGCAGGCGGAAACGATGGCTTTCGCGAAGAAGCTGGCATCCGGTCCGCGCGTCGCGTGGTGGCACGTCAAGCAGAACATGAAGGTGGCCGAAGAGGGGACCCTTTCGGCAGCGCTCGACAGTGAAGCGGCTCGTATGATCCGGACCGGCGAGACTGAAGATCACAAGGAAGCAGCCCGCGCCTTTGTCGAGAAGCGTGCCCCGGTGTTTGTGGGCCGCTAACCTCGCGTGTCGGGCGAGTGTGGAGGGCCTGTTGGAAATCTGCCTTCGTTCTCCTGCACGGCGCCTGCCGGAAGCCGATGTCCCGTGTCCGGACCGTTGCCCGCACGGGAAGGGCTAAAAGCCGTGCACGGCCCGTCCCGGTGGAGGGAATAAAACTCGAGAGGAGGATGCCATGCGGCTGCGTCAGTGTGTTTTCGTCGCACGCGATCTCGAATCATCGCGCGCAGAGCTTTGTGACATCCTGGGCATCAACGTTGCTTATCGTGACCCGGGCGTCGGCAAATGGGGGCTCGCCAACGTGGTATGCCCGATCGGCAATGATTTCCTGGAGATCGTCGCACCGGAAAAGCCCGGGACATCGGCGGGCCGGTATCTCGATCGCCGTAATGGCGATGGTGGCTACATGGTGATCCTGCAGGTACCCGATGCGATCAAGGAACGTGAACGGGTCACCGCGCTGGGGGTCCGCGCCGTCGAGCAGAAGAACCTGCCCGAGTATCGCTATACGCACTTTCATCCGAGCGACACAGCCAGCGTGCTGCTGTCGATCGACTCCGTCGTGCCGCCACCGGACGCGGATGCGGCCCTGTTCTGGCCACCGGCGAGCGGCGACTGGGTCAAGCATCGCCGCGATGACGTGACCAGTGGCCTTGCCGGTGTCGAGATCCAGTTCTCGGATCCGGCAACGGCGGCTTCCCTATGGGGCCGCATTCTGGCGCGACCGGTCACGACGGATGGCGGCACGCATCGCATTGCCGTCGACGGTGGTGAAATCCGTTTTGTCGGCATCGCCGATGGTCGTGGTCCTGGGGTGTCCGCCTACGATGTCGTGACCAAGGACAAGGCGCGGGTACTGGCCGCTG
>JBFWYF010001105.1:0-2522 GCA_050186685.1 Pirellulaceae bacterium | reverse complement strand
ACCCCTCGAAAGCCGTCCGGAAGCAGGCGGCCTGGACTCTCCGGTCGGCAGCCACCTCGTGGAACTGGAGCCGCTTGTTTTCTCTTTGGTACGCCGACGAACCACCGCGCCATCGCCAATGGGCCTGCGAACTGGCGGAGACCTTCGGCGATGCAGATGTGCTGCCGCAGCTTTTTCTGCTCTCGGGCGATGCCAACGGACATGTGCGGAAAGCCGCTCACCTGGCGGCAGAACGCATTCAGGCGCGAAGCCGTTTTCGCAGCCAATAGACGATCACCTGGTTGAACGGCTGCAGTTCGCCGGAACCGGAATCCCCGTTCCAGTCCCGTAACCACTTCTCGACTGTGCTGCGCGGCAGGTCGCCGTGCCTCGGAAGCGCGCCGAGAAACCCGTCCAGCACCGCCTTCCGGTTGCTCTTCAGAACGGCTATGTTGAGGTTTAAAACGCTGTTGAGTTCCTGATCGAAAATCTTATCGTCGGAGCGAATTGTGCCGTCAGGCGCATACCGGATCAGGTCTGCCACGCGATGGGAGGGATTGGCTGGGTTGCGGGACAGGTCGCGGTTCGCCTTGTGAGTATCGCAGTGCTGATACCGTGGAGACTGGCCTTCGTTGCCCATGCAAGCGCCGAGCAGGTTTGTATAGTCAAGTTGCTCAGCCGGATACCTCTTCTGCGAATGCCAGTGCTCGATCTTCATCGATCCAAGTTCCGGACGGATGCGGGAGAGGCAATAACAGCAAAGTCCGCGCTGCTCGGTCACGAGCGAGAACCGGAGGTCGTCTTTGTCGGCGCCCTCATAATCAGCACCGGGGTTGGCGCGATGTTCCGCCAGGCTGGCTGGTTCCTTTCCCTTGGTGATCGCCCTCATGCGGTTGGTTCCAGGAAGCTGATCAATGCCCGCGCGCGGGTGATTTCCGGATCATCCGGGCCAAGGCTGGCCTCAATCTCGGGCAATAGCTTCCTGGCTCCATCCAAGTCGTCCCGGTCAATCAGGTCGGAGAGCTTCGACAGGAGCCGGCTGAACGAGTCGTTTCTCGATGGCGCATCCATCAACTCTTCCAGCACCCGGCTGGAATCCATACCGAATGACCGTTTGGGCTCCGTGACCTCTCCCTCATCCAACGATCGGATTTCTGCAGGGCTCAGTTCGCCGATTACCTGGGGCGAATGCGAAGTGCATACAAACTGGATCGCTGGGAACGTGGCCTTGAGATCGGCCGCTACCCGCCGCTGCCACTTGGGATGGAGGTGTACGTCGAGCTCATCGATCAGAACAAGTCCTGGCGACTGCCGCAGCACCTCAGGCAAATCGTTGTTGTCTTCCTGTCCGAAGTCATCGGCGGGAAGCAGGAAGGCATTTTGCGTCACCGCCTTGATGGCTATATCGGCGACCAGGGCCAGCATCATCCGCTGACCGGCGCTGAGGTTGCCGAATGGCTGGGCTTGCCCATCAATGGAAAGCACGATCTGGTCCAGGTCTGTGTCGAACCAGACAGCGTCGGCGCCAGGAACGCAGCGCAGGATCGCATGGCGTACACACTCAAAGCCGGGTCTCCAGCGTCCACCGCGGTTGCCGCGCTCGGTGGTTTCGCGGCTGAACCACCTTTGGAGTTCGCCAAAACGGATCCGCTCATTGAAGCAATCATAGAAGGCGGCCCAGCGGCGGGCTGGGCCGTTTCCCTTCGGCTGTGGAACACGCTCGTTCGACGGCAGCCAGGCGCGGCCGGCGCCATAGTAGCCAAGCACAGGACAAAGAACGCTTTCTCCAGCCTCGTCGCGTTCATAGACCTCGCGGATGAGCTTGAGCGCTTCCTTCGCATCAACATTGGTGGTCCGTCTGCCAGCCGGTCGAATCTGGCGCGACCACAAGACGTTCTCGTGGTCGCCGATCCGGCCGGTGGCGCGCACCACGACGGGTTTCCGTTCGCGAAACTGAACACGGTCTCCCTTGGTTTCAGGCTCGATGCGAATCTCCGTTGCGGCGATGTTCCGCCGACTGTTGATGAGGATGGAATCGGGTGGTTCCACGAGCCAGACGGCGGCGGCAACGGCCAAAGCGTCCAGAACGGTTGTTTTTCCCGAACCGTTCTCTCCCACGAAGAGAGTGAAGTGCGGATGTAGCGAAATCTTCTGCCGGTCGAACTTCTTGAAGTTCTCGACTTCCAGCAGGTCAATTCTCATGGTTCACTTTCTGGATATCGCAGAGACGTGCTCAGCGCTTCGGCAGCAGGTTGGCGCGGACCATCCACTGTTCGAGCAGGTCGATCCACATATCCGAGGCTTTCCCCTTGCGGTTCATCCCGAAGCCGTGGCTGCCGTCGGCGAAGACGTGGAGTTCAGCGGGGCGCTTGGCTTTCTTCCAGTTGTCGACCAGCGCCGTTGCCGTTTTCGTCATCCGTTCGTTGTCGTCCCACGCGACGGCGGTGAACACCGGGGGAGCATCGGCGGGCAGATCGGGCCGGAGCACGATTTCCTGCGGTGCGGCGAGGAGGGCGGCCCCGATCAGCAAAGCGACGAGAAAC
>JBFWYF010001104.1:0-2580 GCA_050186685.1 Pirellulaceae bacterium | reverse complement strand
CGCCGGCGACATAACAAAAAGCGATCCAATCGAGATCGAAATCGGTTGAATGCCGCCGGGAGTCGGGGTGTCGCTTCATATCCAATCCTGCTCTGCCCCGAGAGGGCCAACTCACGTCGACCGTCGGCCGGGGCGCCGTCATTCCGAACTCAATTGCCGCCTCAGCTTCTCCAACGCCGATCGCATCCGCGCCAGCGCCGTGCCGAGGGGAATTTGCAGCTCGGCGGCAATAACCGCAAATGTCTTTTCCTCGTAGATCCGCATGCGTACGATCTGGGCCTGTTCCGGAGGTAACTCCCGAAGAGCCGCTTGAACTCGGGCGACGTCCTCGAGCCGGATAATCAGGTCATCCGAGGCGGCTTCGCTGTCTCGCCGCCCCCACACCGCCTGCCGCAGTACCCGATCTCCTGTGGCGCTCTGGCGCCGCAACAACATAGCCTCGTGGTAAGCCACGCGAAACAACCACGCCCGCCGCGCTTCGGCCCGGACCTCGTGCCCCCGCTGGATCATCTTCGCGAACGTGTTCTGGAGCGCATCGCTGGCCAACTGCCGGTCGCGCAGCAATCCCTGCAGAAACCGGCGCAAATCCGTCTCGTAGGTCAGAAACAGCGCGGCGACCTCGGCCGCTCCGATCGGGCCGCCCGACTGTGCCCCGCCATCCTCGGATACCGCACCAGTCCGCCTCGGTTCCGCACCGGCGCGAGTCGGTCCCGGCTCCACAGGGGGCAGTTCCGATGAATCGGGAGGGGGATCGGCGCTCATCACGAAATCCCGCTCGCCCGCATCCGGGGGTTCTTCCGCCAGCCCGTACCTGTCACGGCTGTTTCTCAACCCTAGATGCGCGACGTAGCTCGATTATTGTCCGAATCGTCAAAAATCGAACTGGAAGGCGCCGCCGAGTAGCGGAAGTCGCCAGACGGCGCGACAGCGTCGTCGGAAGACTTTCGCGGTCTCTCACGCAACTCGAAACTCTGGCGAGTTCCGCTGCGATCTCAAGGGCTACTCGTCGCCCCCCGTTTTGGTGCGGCCCATCGCAAAGTCGAATTCGCTGATCGCCGGGACCAGCATGGCGGCGATGGTGAAGCCGTAGGTGCCGCACACGACCAGGCAGATCGACAGTTCACGGCTCCCCAGGACGAAGCTGACCAGCGCGAAAAATGTCGCAATCGGAAGCAAAGCCGAAGCACATAGAATGGCCGTGGAGGGATTACGAATTCCCAGCGCCACATACAAGCCGATGCTGCCGCCCAGGATAAATGCGAGGAACGGAGCGTACTGGACCTGAAATGACCCGCTGAACGAGACCATGATGATCAGACAAGTCACGACACCGACAAACAGAAAAAACACCGTGCCTAGACTGATGCCGATGGCCGAGCGAGAACTGGCGTAGTTCATGCCGCAATGAATGCCCAGACTGGCGGAAAACAGATTCATCACGATCAGCCCCAGGAGGAGATAGCACAAGTTCTCGAACGTAATCCCGCCAGCCCACCACAGCGAGACGGCCAGCAGGGGAGGGCCGAGGACCATCCATTTCGTGACCCACAGTACGCCTCCGAGTTTGCCAAAGACAAACTCCATGGGTGAGATGTCGCTGACCAGGAGCAGATCCAGCGCCTGACCATCGCGCTCGTTAGTGATCGAGTTCACGGCCAGCGCATTGATGATCACCAGGCTAACGAGAAAAAAGGGTGCCAGCGGCTGGGCGGCGGCCGGGATAATGGAGCGAGACGCGGCCCGGGCGGCCGATGGAGCCGCAGCGGTCCAGAACAGTGCGGCGGCGGCCATGACCCACATGGCCAGATAGGCCAACTGGATGATCAGCAGCTTGCGACCGTAGGCTCGGGTACAGATCTCCCGCCACAGGATGGGATTGTTCCACACATGGCGGCTCGCCCGAGGCGCTTTCCAGCGGTAGGAATCGATGTGCCGTGCCTGATCGGCACTCATCGCGGACGCCGGACTCGCCACAGGCTGCTCAACAGGTGACGCGGGGGCTGCCGGAGCGGCCGAGGGTGCCTGCAGTTCCGCGACGTCGTGGGCCTCGCCCCATATACTGCGCTGCCAGACTTCCTCCTGCTGCAACGGACGAATTTCCCGCGACGGATTCCACACCCGTACACGCAGGATGGCCCACGCGTTGATCGCCGCCGCCAGGCTGAGCGACACGAACATGTAGAGCGTGGCTCCGTCCTGGAGCAGCGACGAGACGGCGCCCCCCAGGCGAGGTTGAGCCGCGGCCAGCACGGCTAACAGGGGGCTGCACGCCGTCGCCAGCGTCTGGCTGCTGAGCGTGCCCCACGATTCGAAGAGCCATCCGGCATGAACTGCCTGCCAAAACCCCATCCAGATAGCCAGCGTCAGAGCGGTTAAGGACAACGCCTGAAACGTCTTCTCCCGCCATAAAGCAAACAGGGAACCCAAACTGCCCGCGGCCAGGATCGTCGTCAAGGTGACAAGGAATACACGCAATACCTGAGCGTACGAGACGCCACCGAGCAGCGTAATCAGCATGAACAGCGGCAAGGCCGCGACCGATAGTACCGTCACTTCCAAAAGGGCCGCCGCCAACTTGCC
>JBFWYF010001103.1:0-2584 GCA_050186685.1 Pirellulaceae bacterium | reverse complement strand
GACGTGGGTCGACCTGGCGGGTGAGCTGGCTGCCGGTGGGATGGGACCGGGGCCTGGAGCGAGACCCCTCGCATCTTCGGCTGGAGTGGGGCCGTCCGCAGCGGGCGCCGCGCCGGCCCTGGAGTACGACGTTCCCGCCGGATGGCAGGCCGGGGCCCTCGAGGTGTCGCGCGGCGGCATTTCCGTGCGGCGAGCCGCCGCGTTCGATGTCGTCGAGGGTGACCAGAAAATCGAGATTACGGTCACCAGTCTGCCGTCGAGCTCCTTGTTGCCGAACATCAATCGCTGGCGCAGCCAGATCGGCCTGGACGCCCTCACTCCGGAACAATACGAGCAGACGAAGAAGTCGATCGAGTTCGCCGGCAAACCCGCCGATTACGTCCAGTTTTTTGGTCCTCAGGAAGCCATCCTGGGCGTGGTGGCGGATCAGGGCGGTATGGCCTGGTTCGCCAAGCTGCAGGGGGCCGCGGAACTGGCCGGCCGCGAACGCGAGCGGTTCGAGACGTTTATCCGCTCGATTCGCGTGAAACCGTAACGAATGCCTCGCCGCCCCTCCTCCGTCCGCGATTCGGATGGCCGCCTGGTCGGCCTCCCAGCAGGAATATCCGTATGACGACTGACTTCTCGCCTCCCGCCTCGAAGCCATCCCGTCCCTTCGAGTTGGCTTCGGTGAATCCGACTCCCAATGTGGCCGACGTGTTCTCGACTGCGGTTTTGCGGGCCTTGTCTTCCCTGAAATTGACGGTCGCCTTGTTCGTGATGGGCATCCTCATCATCCTGGTGGGGACCCTGGCTCAGGTCGACAAAGACATGTGGCAGGTGATCGACGAGTACTTTCGCTCGTGGATCGCGCGCATCGAGTTTCAGGTTTTCTTTCCACGAACGTGGTTCCCGCGGTTGCAGAATATCCCGTACGCCATCTGGTTTCCGGGAGGCGCGACGATCGGCGCCCTGATGGTGATGAACCTGCTGGCCGCACATCTCGTCCGCTTCCGCGCTCATGCCAGCCCCGCGCGTCTGGTGGCGGGTACGGCCGTGATCGTGGCAGGGTCGGCCCTGACGGCTTACGTCATCGCGGCCGGACACAATCGCGCTGGCGTGCAAGGACATCCTTCTTTGTCCTGGGAGACTCTGTGGCTGCTGGTGAAATGCGGGCTGGCCGTCGCGAGCGGCTTCACGCTGTATCGGGCCTGGCTGCTCCGAAGGAAGTCGCCCAAGCGCGTCGTAGAAACCTGGTTGTATGGGGTGAGCGGTACCGTCCTGGGTGTGCTCACCGTCTGGACGTTCCTGGCCCGCGACGGTGCCTATCTCGGCGATTCGGGCATGCGCATTCTCTGGCAACTCATTCAGGCCACTTTGTGCGGACTCGTGCTGCTGGCGGGCTGCCTGCTCGTTTTTCAGCGTCGCGGAGGCATCGTCCTGATCCATGCCGGCATCGGGCTCATGATGTTCGGGCAGTTCTTCGTATCAAAGTACGACGTCGAGGAGCAGATGCGGATCGACGAAGGCCAGACACGCGACTATGCCGAGGACATCCGGCAAACGGAAATGGCCGTGATCGATGCTTCCGATCCCGCGCAGGACCGGGTCATCGTGGTACCGCGGACCACGCTGCTCGCGAGCGCGGGGGAGTCGGGGCAGTCGCTGTTTTCAGGGCGGCCGCCCGAAGTCGATGCGCAGGGAGTGATCCGGCATCCCGATTTGCCGTTTGATCTGCGGGTACTCCGCTACTACCGCAATGCCGACCTCGTCGACATTCAGCCGAACACCACGAATCCGGCTACGCAGGGATTCGGTCTACGCTTCGTGGCGGCACCTGCGAAGCCCGCGGCGGGTGCCGATACGGGGGGCAGCGTGGACATCGCCGCTGCGTATGTGCGGCTGATCAAGAAAGATGGCAACGGTGACCTGGGAACCGTCTTACTGTCCCAACTGGCCTCGTTGCAGAACTTGACCGAACGCGTGGAGCTGGAGGGCAAGACGTACGAACTCGCCCTGCGATTCCAGCGTAACTACAAGCCGTATTCGGTCACGCTGCTCGATGTGCGCAAGGACGACTACGTCGGCACGTCGACTCCGCGCAACTATTCGTCCGACATTCGGCTCGTCGACTCGTCTCGCGGTGTCGACCGCGAGATCCACATCTGGATGAACAATCCCCTGCGTTATGCGGGCGAGACGTTCTACCAGAGCGGCTACTCGGGCCCGCCCGATACCGCGTCGGAAGCCACCACGCTGTCGGTGGTAACCAATTCCGGCTGGATGATTCCGTATGTCTCGTGCATGATCGTTATTGTCGGGCTGGCCTATCATTTCGTAGGCATGTTGACGCGGTTCCTGCTGCGTCCGGATGCCGGCCAGGTGCTCGCTAGATGGGGGATGTATAACCCCGGATGCATTGGAGTCGTGGCGTTGTTCATGGCGCTGGTCCATGGCTGGGGGCGCCGGCGGCGCCCGTCCCCCGGAGGCTCGGGCGGCAAGACGAACGATCCGCGCGGATCCCGCGCGGAAACCGTGTCCGACGTGTACCGCCCGGCGCTCGAGCCGATTACATGGCATGCGGCGCTCGCCGCGATTTTTCCCC
>JBFWYF010001102.1:0-2585 GCA_050186685.1 Pirellulaceae bacterium | reverse complement strand
CGAAGAGCCGTGGTAGACCACCACGTCGATAGGAGGCGTGTGGAAGCGCAGCAATGCGTGAAGCTAAGCCTTACTAATCGCTCGTTCGGCTTGATCCGACCCAGCGCGCAGCGGCAAGTCCCCTTGTTGCCGGATCTGCATGCGCCGGGACGCCGGCGGCTTCTCAGCCCTTCGTCACACACAACAATCCCGGGCGTCCCCCCAGGGATTCCCCCGGGCTTCCTCGACGACCTGGTGGTCATGGCGAGGGGTCAAACACCCGATCCCATCCCGAACTCGGCCGTGAAAACCCTCAGCGCCGATGGTACTGCGTCTTAAGACGCGGGAGAGTAGGTCGCCGCCAGGTCTTCCAGGAAGCCCGACACAATCGCACAACCGCCGCAATGTCACGCAAATCCCCGCACCACAAACGCCGACGCGGGGCAACAGAACCCAAACCGGACAATCACCGCCGACGCGGGGTGGAGCAGCCCGGCAGACGGCCACAGGCCCGGAGCAACAACCAAGCCCAACCGGGCCGGCGACGAATTGCAACGACTGACGCGGGGTGGAGCAGCCCGGTAGCTCGTCAGGCTCATAACCTGAAGGTCGCAGGTTCAAATCCTGCCCCCGCAATGACCTGCCCCGGCTGAGTGGTCCGGTAGGAATGTTAGTTCATGGCGCGTCCCGAAGCCAAGCTGGCCTGGAGGCGTAGCGGAGCGGAGCCGGAGGGCCAGCTTGGCGCGGCGATCGTTTCAGGTGCCGGTGGCCGATAGCCGAGGGAACTGTGTGGGCGCTTGGTGTTGTAATGACGGCGCCAGGCTTCGATCAGAACTCTGGCCTCTGCCAGGGTGTAGAAGATCTCGCCGTTGAGCAGCTCATCCCTGAGCTTGCCGTTGAAGGATTCGTTGTAGCCGTTCTCCCAGGGGCTGGCCTTCTCGATGTAGAGCGTGCGCACGCCGATCCGGCCGAGCCAGTCCTTGACGACGTTGGCGATGAACTCGGAACCCTGGTCGGAGCGGATGTGCTCCGGCGGGCCATGGGTGATGAAGAGATCGGTCAACGTCGCCAGCACGTCATCGCTGCGCAGCTGACGCCCGACCGGAAGTGCCAGGCACTGGCGGGTGTATTCGTCCATCACCGTCAGGATGCGGAACTTGCGCCCGTCATGGGTGCGATCCTCGACGAAGTCGTAGGCCCAGACGTGGCCGGGCCGCTCCGGCCGCAGCCGGATGCAGGACCCGTCTGCAAGCCACAGACGCCCGCGCCGCGGCTGCTTTGGCGGAACTTTCAGCCCCTCCCGCCGCCAGATCCGCTCGACCCGCTTGTGGTTCACGCTCCAGCCGGCCTCCCGCAGCAGGGCGGTGATCCGGCGGTAGCCGTAGCGGCCGTAGCGCTTAGCCAGCTCGACGACGTCGGCGGTCAGCGCCGCCTCGTCATCGCGTGTCCTGGGAGCCTTGCGCTGGGTCGAGCGGTGCTGCCGCAGCACCGAGCAGGCCCGACGCTCCGAGATCGGATAGAGCGACCGGACATGTTCGATGGCGGCACGGCGACGGGCGGGGCTCAGAAGTTTCCCCTGGCGGCCTCCGCCAGGATCTGCTTGTCCAGCGTGAGATCGGCGACCGCCTTGCGCAGTCGCATGTTCTCCCGCTCCAGCTCCTTCAGCCGCTTGGCCTGGTCCATCTTCAGGCCGCCATATTCCTTGCGCCAGCGATAGTACGTCTGCTCCGTCACGCTGACCGACCGGATCGCTTCGCCAAGCGACCCACCCCGGCCCACCAGAACCTCAACCTCTCGCAGCTTGCCGATGATCTCCTCGGCCGAGTGCCGTTTCCTGGGCATCTAATGCCTCCCCTTCCATGGCCAGACGATGATAATCGCTGGACCACTTCCATGGGGGCAGGTCAGAGCTCGGCTTTGCGATCGAGGAAATCCGCGGCCTGCTTCAGCTGGTCGACGGCGGGAACCAGACCTGTGCCGAGGTCAAGGCGCGAACCGAAAGCCATCTTGCCGACGTGCGGGCGAAGATCGCGGATCTCCGGCGGATCGAGCGGGTGCTCGCGACGACCGCGGCGTCCTGTTCCGGCGACCACGTCCCTGAATGTCCGGTCCTGGAGGCGCTCGCTTCATGAGCGGGGAAACTGGGATGGTCTGCGGACTGTCCGGAGTGGCGTGCGGTGCCATGATTTGGAGAAGATGCCGATGCGCATAGAGCCGAAGCCGACTTCTGCTTACCCTTGGCATTTGCGTCCGTTCTTTTGGAACCAGCGGCGCAAATATGGCCGCGTGCTGGACGCCGCACTGCTCTGGGCACGATCGCCCAGGCTGTTCTTGGGCGTGGCTATTCTCTATGGGCTGATCGATCGTCGGCGATCGCCGATTGAACCGGCTCTGCGCTCGCTCATCACCGTACGGGTATCGCAGATCAATTGGTGTGCGTTCTGCGTGGACCTGAACTCCGCGACGCTGATAAAGCGTGGCGCGAGCGTGGCCAAAGTCGAAGCGCTGGACCACTGGCGCGAAAGTGAGTTGTTCGACGAACGCGTGCGGCTCGCCCTCGACTACGCGGAAGCGATGTCACTCTCGGATCGGCGAGTCGTTGGTGG
>JBFWYF010001101.1:0-2590 GCA_050186685.1 Pirellulaceae bacterium | reverse complement strand
CGGCTTTTTCTCGCAGACGCTTGCGTTTCCGTTCCACCGTCTTCGTGGAACAGTCCAATTCTCGGGCAATCTCGTCGTCCGTCAGCCCGTGGCTCTTGAGCAACGCCACCGAATAAAGCGCCTCGTCGCCCAACTCCCTTAGAAACTGAACGATGTGTTCCACGCAGTCGATCAGCTCGAGCTGCCCGTCGGGCGTCAATTCTTGTCCGGGGAACTGTTCGAGTCCACAGGCGAGCCGCTCCGCGTCCGAAAGAAATACCGACTCGCCACGCACTTTGCCGCCGCCACGCTTCTGGGCCGACGTGCGGACAATGTGCTTCGTCGCCTTCCGCCGGCTGATCGTGACCAGCACCTTCCACAGTTCGTCGCGGTTCCCAACCTCCTGAAACTCGCCCGCCTGCAGACGGCGGATGCAGCTGCCTAAAGCACTGAGCGCCACGTCTTCTTCGTCGGCCACTCGCCTGGCGAACGCGGGCAGTCGCTGCTGGACCAGACGCACGATCGGACCGTAAAAACGATCCACGAAACTGGTTACCGCGTCGTCGTCGCCCGTGCGAATTCCGCCGAGCCATCCGCTCACCGAGTCGCTAGCTGCCATACCGAGATGCTTCCTGCCGACGAAGAAAGCGAGCCACGGACTACGCGACCGATTCTACTTGATCCGGCAGCGCTCACAAGCGCTGCGTAAACCGTGTTCGAGCTCTCCCAGTCGCGATCTACGCATCGACCTTCGTCCCGTAGCCCTTTCGTCCCGTAGCCTCTTTCGCCAGAAAGGGGGCGGCTGGACGACCGGCATGGCTATCCGGCTCGCGGCCCCACGTTCTGGAAAACGTGCCTACAGGAGCCCGCGTTCTGACCACTAGTTATTGGTAGATGCGCCAAATACGGACAACCACAAGAGATACGTCGCCAGAAGAAAATAAATCGAATCCGGCAGAAAATCTATGTCGGGTGGTCGGCGCCGCTTGGGATGGTATTTGCAGGACGGCCACGTGAATTGAGTGGCCTGAGGGCCCGAACGGGCGAACAATGACCGAGCGAAACTTGGGCAGCCGGATTGAGGAAAACCTATGGCGTTGACCCTGATGGATGATGTCTTGCGCGGCCGTTTGGCTGCCGGACTCGAATTGCTGGCTCAAGGACGAGACTACGCTCGCCAACTCGGGCGATCTCCTTGGGACTTTGCCGTGGAAATTGAGACGTTGGAGCAGGCCGGGCTGTCTCGCAATGACCTGCGCTGGCTGGTCGCGGCCGGTTACCTGCATCATGCCCGGGAAGTCGTTGTGCCGGGCGACTTGCCTCGCCGGTTTCACCCTATCGGGCAACTTAGCTTTTCGCGTCGGACTTGCTTCGTGTTAACGGACGCGGCCTGGGACGTGAAGACTGACGCGAGTGCGGTGGCCGTGCCGTGTTCTGGTGGAACTCCACCGCCTGGCACCCCATCGCCGTTCGATTCGACCGCTGCTCCGCAATCCAGCCCCGAGCCTCCACCTGGGACACCCCGCTGGGATGCGGACTATCACCAGTTGCGGGTAGGGAGCCAAATCGTGAAAGAGTTCAAACTGCCGGCCGCCGACCAGGTGCGGGTGCTCGCAGCATTCGAGGAGGAGCGTTGGCCGGAGCGGATTTCGAATCCGTTACCCGTCGGCCAGGATACAGCCGCCAAGGCACGCCTGGAGCAGACGATTCTGGGGCTGAATCGCAACCAAAGATCGCGATTGGTCGAGTTCTTTCCGGACGAATCGGGGCGCGGTGTGACCTGGCGGCTCATTTGGGCCGACAAGAAGTCGTGATGGAGGCGGCCGCCGCACAGTCAGCAGGATCCATCGCAGATACGAAGCCGGCACCGTCGGGACCGTCGTCGACGGCTCTAGACGGTCACGATCAGCTGTCGGGGAGTTACCGGCGAGGTCGCCTGCCCGACTCGGCGCGCTTTGACGCGGACGTAGGGTGCGACAAAGGTGCTGCGATGCGCGAACGACCCGGGTGGGGCATCGCGCCGCGCGTGCAGGGGTTCGGCCAAGTCTTCGATCATCAGTCCGGCGCGGCACATGGCACCCAGCAACTCCTCCCAGCGGTGCAGATACTCGATCGTACCCGCCTCGCGGTGAAGACTGTCGGTGACCGGCGGCAAGGGGTCCGTGCGGTAGTAGGGTTCGGTCAGTTCGTAACCACCGTGCGGTCCTGGTTGCACGTCCGCTTGCAGGCTGGCGGGCTGTTTGTGCTGGCTGATGTAGATGCCTCCCGGACGGAGGACGCGCGCCACTTCGCGATAGACGGGCACGACGGAGGAAACATAGCAGGTGCTGACCGGGTGGATCACCAGATCGAAGGCCTGGGCTGCGAAAGCCGACAGGTCGTCCATGGAGGCCTGCACGGTACGGAGCGGAATCTTGCGTTCCATGGCGACCCGGTGATCGAGCTCGAGCATCGCGG
Organism: Pirellulaceae bacterium; assembly: GCA_050186685.1. Taxonomy (GTDB): domain Bacteria; phylum Planctomycetota; class Planctomycetia; order Pirellulales; family Pirellulaceae; genus CAZFLF01. The sequence goes on along the minus strand of JBFWYF010001101.1, from coordinate 154 downwards.
CACTGATGTCGACGACCGTCACATCGGCTCCCGCGGCGGCGTACAGTGGTCCATGTTTGCCGCCGCCCGCAGCCAGGCACAAGCAGCGCTGGCCGCGAATGTCGCCTCCGAGCCAACCCAGGGGGTCCAGCTTGCGCAGCGGATTCTGGAAATC
>JBFWYF010001100.1:0-2593 GCA_050186685.1 Pirellulaceae bacterium | reverse complement strand
AGCGACATACGATCTCATCGGGTTGCCGCCCACACCGGAAGAACTGGCCGATTTTCTGGCCGACTCGTCCCCTGCGGCCTTCGAACGCGTTGTCGATCGGCTGCTCGCCTCGCCGCATTACGGAGAACGGTGGGGCCGGCACTGGCTGGACCTGGTCCGTTATGCCGAAACGAACAGCTACGAACGGGACGGCGCCAAACCGTTCGTGTGGCGTTACCGGGACTACGTCATCCAATCGTTCAACGCGGACAAGCCTTATGACCGTTTTATTCTCGAACAGCTCGCGGGCGACGAGCTCGATCCCGAGTCTACGGAGGCGATCATCGCCACCGGCTACTATCGGTTGGGGATCTGGGATGACGAGCCCGCGGATCCCGAACAGGCTCTGTACGACGACCTGGACGACATCATCCAGACCACCGGTCAGGTGTTTCTGGGACTGACCATCGGCTGTGCTCGCTGCCACGAGCACAAGCTCGATCCGATCCCCCACGGCGACTATTACCGGTTTCTCGCGTTCTTTCGCAACGTGCGCCGTTACGGCGTGCGCTCTCATGATTCGGTGCTTGAGGCCTCGGTGCGGACCATCGCCCGGGAGGACGAGCGGAAACAGCACGCCGAGAAAGTGCGAGCGTACGAACAGCAGGTCGAGCAGGTTGAGAAATTGCTGACGATGTTCGACGAGCGACTGAAGGCGGACCTGGTCGGCGTCGAAAACGACGAGTTCAAGACGGAAGCTGCGCGGCGGGAAATGTTGCGCAAGCGAGTGCCGCGGTTGTTCGCGGAGGACGAGGCGAAGCAATATGAGTCGGCGCTGGCCCAGCGGAACCAGCTGAGGAACGAGCGACCTGCCGCCCTGGCCCAAGCGCTCTGCGTCAAGGAACATGGGCGAATCCCGCCTGCGACGCACGTGCTGCTGCGAGGCAATCCGCATGCTCCGGGCGATCCCGTGGAACCAGGGTTCCTGTCGGTCCTGACCGATGCATCGCCGGAAATCCCGCAACTGGCCGATGACCTGCCTTCGTCCGGGCGCCGACTCGCGCTGGCGCGCTGGCTGGCTTCACCCAAGAATCCTTTGACCAGCCGCGTCCTCGCCAATCGCATCTGGCAGCACCATTTCGGCCGAGGGATCGTCCGTTCTTCGAGCGACTTCGGGTTCCAGGGGACGGCACCCACGCATCCGGAGCTGCTCGACTGGCTCGCCAGCGACTTGGTCGACGGAGGCTGGCGGATGAAGCGTCTGCACAAGCAGATCATGATGTCGCGGGCGTATCAGATGTCGTCCGGTTCCGTTCCGGACGGGCTGGCGAAGGACCCGGAGAACAACCTGTTCTGGCGTTTCAATCCGCGCCGTCTGTCGGCTGAGGAGATCCGCGATTCGATCCTGGCGGTCAACGGCAGCTTGAACCAGGACAAGATGTTTGGCCCCAGTATCTACGTGAAAATCCCGGCCGACGTGCTCGCGGGGCAATCGCGGCCAGGCGACGGATGGGGGCAGTCGTCCACCTCGGACGCCCATCGTCGCAGCGTGTACATTCATGTCAAGCGATCGCTTGCGCCTCCGATCCTGACGAGCTTTGATGCGGCCGATACCGACAACAGTTGTCCCGTCCGATTCACGACGACGCAGCCCACTCAGGCCCTGGGCATGCTCAACAGCGACTTCCTCCACGCGGCGGCGGAGACGTTTGCCACCTACCTGCGACGCCAGGGTGGGAGCGACGTTGCCACGCAGGTTGGCACGGGGCTGCGGCGCGTCTTGCAGCGAGAACCGTCCGAGCGGGAAATCGAGCGTGGTGTCGAGTTTATCCGCTCGCTCCAGCATCGGCATGAGTTGACCGACGAGGTGGCGTTGCGCATGTTTTGCCTGGCGGCGTTGAATCTGAACGAGTTCGTGTACCTGGATTAGGCACGGTGCGAAAACCCCAGGACCGACCGCCTGTCGGACAACGTCAGGCTGGAGTGAACGAGTCCCGTGCGGAAATAGTAATCATGACTCATAAGCGAAACTTCTGTGGCCGGACGCGGCGGGAATTCCTCTGGGAATCCGGCGCCGGATTCGGCAGTCTGGCCCTGGCCGCCATGCTGGGAAGCGAGGGCTTTTTCGAGCGGCAGACGGTAGCGGCCGACGGTCAAACCCCGTGGCACAACCCGCTGGCTGCGAAGCCGGGCCATTTTGCGCCGCAGGCGAAGAGCGTCATCTTCCTCTATATGTATGGCGGCCCGAGCCACATCGATACGTTTGACCACAAGCCGGCGATGAAAGGAATGGACGGCAAGACGGTCGACGTCAAGACATTCGGCCGGGGTGGTCACCGCAACCAGGGCCGCATCGTGGAACCGCGTTGGCAGTTCAAACCGTATGGCGCTTGTGGCAAAGAGGTGTCGGACTTGTTTCCTCACCTCGCCCGGCACGTCGACGACATGGCGTTTCTCCATTCCATGACGGCGGATTCGCCGATCCACGGTTCGGCCATGTTGATGATGAACAGTGGCCGGATTCTAAGTGGCAGCCCGTGCCTCGGATCTTGGGTGAACTATGGGCTGGGCAGCGTCAACGAGAACCTGCCCGGCTTCGTGGTCATGCTCGACC
>JBFWYF010001099.1:0-2598 GCA_050186685.1 Pirellulaceae bacterium | reverse complement strand
TTCGGTCCCAGCAGACCGTACACTTCACCAGCATGGACCGCAAAACTGACCTCGTCGACTGCAACCAGGTCTTTACCGCGCGACAGTGGAAAGACCTTCGTCAAGCGTTCCACTTCGATCATCGCTGAGGACATACCGTCTCGCTCTCGTCCACGTCACCGCGTGGCCGTCTGGCGCGCGGGGATGTCGATCTCATAGACATCAAATCGGCCCTGCCGTTGCGACACATAGGTGATACGGCCCGTGGGCGAAAAGCTCGGAAAGTTGTCCACACCGGGATTCCGGGTCACCTGATGTGGTGCACCACCGCTGGCGGCGACGACAAATACGTCCAGATTGCCCGAACGGTTCGAAGTAAATGCAATTTGGCTGCTATCGGTGCTCCAGGCCGGATAGTCATCCATCCCCACGCTCGTCGTCAGGCGCCGCAGCCCCTTCCCGTCGCGCTGCATGACCGCGATCTCCAGATCACCCCAGCGGTCTGTCGCGAAGGCGATATGCGATCCGTCCGGCGACCACGCCGGATGAACGTCCAGCGCCGGGTCGCTCGTCAACCGGGTTTCTTCCTTGCCGTCGGCTCGAGCCACACAGATCTCCGGATTGCCATATCGCGTGGAGCTGAACGCAAACCCCTTTCCATCCGGCGACCAGCTGGGCCACTCCTCGTGCGACAGTTGTTGTTGTGTCGTGACGAGCGGCGTCAGTTGCTGGGATTCTCGCTCGTAGACATAAATGTCGATATCGCCCTGGTTGGGGGAAGCCTTGTCATAGGCCAGCAACACGCGCTTCCCGTCGGGAGAAAACACGGCGTCGAACTCCGGGTCCTTTCCTGGCGTCAGCCGTTGCTCGACGCTGCCATCCGCCGCCCGCTGGAACAGATAGATCGTCGCACCGCGATGTCGTGCAAACACCAGCCAGCCGCCATCCGGCGACCAGACCGGCCGCTGCTTGAAGAACCCATCGCTCGTCAACCGCACCGCCCCCTCGTCCGCGGCCCACAGCACCGGAACCCACCCTGCCATCCAACATGCCAGCCAGGCGAGAGCCAACCGGACCTGGCGAGTTCCGGTACGGGAGGGCGCCAAGTCGGAAGTCTTGCGACTTCCGCTACAGGGGACCGACACTAAATCAGCTCCTCAATTACGGATCCCAAAGGTGCCAGGCCGTTACGCGTCAATTGCGTAGTGCCGATACCGACCTGCTGGAGGATCGTCGTGAAAAGATCGGCGGGACTGACGGAACGGCTCATCGGATACTCCGCCCGCTTGTCGCTTTCGCCGATGATTTGCCCGGCGCGAAAACCTCCCCCGGCGATCAGCGCCGAGTAGCACTGGTTCCAATGATCGCGGCCCGCCTTGTTATTGATTTTCGGCGTTCGACCAAATTCCCCTTTGGCAATCACGATCGTCTCGTCCAGCAGTCCCGACGTCTGGAGATCGTCCAACAAGGCCGACAGGGCCTGATCCAGCATCCATGCAAATCGGTCCTGGAACTGCTGGAAGTGGCGGTCGTGTGTATCCCAACCCCCGTCTCCCGTATCCTCGACCGGCTCGACATGGCTGCTCCAGTTCACCTGGACGAAGCGGACGCCCGCTTCCACCAGCCGCCGGGCCAGCAGGCAGCACTGGCCGAACCGGAATTGCCCATACGCTTCGCGCACGGCGGCAGATTCCCGTGAAAGGTCGAACACTTGCCGTGCGGCTTCCGAGGTCAGCAGCGAATAAGCCTGCTCAAAGAACCGGTCGAGCCGCACCGCCGGAGACGTATCCCGGATTCGTGCCAGATCGTTGAGCGCTCCGCGCAAGCCCTCGCGCGATGCGAGTCCGCTCGGGGAAACCCCATCCAGCAACTGCAGCGCGGGGATCTTGATCCCCTGATCCGGATCGTAGTCGCAGCGAAAGGGATCGTGTAAGGCACCCAGCCCCGCACCGTCCTCACCGACAATACTGCGTTTGCCTTGATGCAGCGAGTCTCCCACCGCGACGAATCGCGGCATAGCCGGATCGAATCCCTGCACCTTCGAGATCACGGCTCCGTGTGTCGGCATGACTTGCCCGGGCATGGCTTTGCCGCCCAGGCTGACCGCGCCGTTGATCGACCCGGTTAACCCGATGGTGCCCGCGATCCCGTGATCGTTCGATGGGTGGTTGACGGCGCGGAGCAGGCTGAACCGATCGGCTCGCCGAGCCAAGCCCGGCAAGAGCTCGCAAATCTCAATGCCCGGCACATTCGTGGCGACCGGTCGGTAGGGCCCGCGATACTCGACCGGCGCTGCCGGCTTCATGTCGAACGTTTCCAGGTGGCTCGGCCCGCCCCACAGCCATAACAGGATGACCGACTTCGCTCGCCCGTGCGGCTCCGCGGCCGCAGCTTGCCAGCGGAGGAAATCTGCCAGCGACAATCCGCACGCGGCGAGCCCACCGGCCTGCAGCAGTCCGCGGCGAGTCACGCCGCCGCCGTGCATTACCCGCTGACGCCCGATGTGTAGCACGGAAAGTCCTTCCTCGTCGAACCCGGATTTCACGACTCAGTCTCTGTGAGGATGGCACACCGGGGTAGCCGGGTCAACTAAGTGACGCCCCAACGGCGGCGCGGGAT
>JBFWYF010001098.1:0-2598 GCA_050186685.1 Pirellulaceae bacterium | reverse complement strand
AAGCGAAAGCGGATTCCGGAGCCAAGTTCCAGTTCGTCGCCATCCGCCAGCGACCGCGCGGGGTTTGCTACTTGACCATTCACCCGCAACGGCTGAGCCGCTTCGATAACGTACCCCTCACCCGATCTGCGAATACGGGCATGCCTGCGCGACAGGTCACCCAGGATGGGAACGTCTACGTCATTGCCGGGCACTTGCTGCCCTAATGCGACCTCGTCTCCCAGACAGACCAGATAGCCACCCACACCATCGACCCATAGCAGGAATCGTCCGCCACGCACCCGGTCGTCGGCACTCCCTCGCGTCATCGCCGCGCCTCGCTCTTCCGTCTCTTGCCAGTCCCCATCCCGTTGTCCGGCCACCGTGGAATCCAGCCGCGTGCCCGCCTGCTGCCAGGCTCGCTGACGCGCCTGACGAGCGGCCTTCCACTGCGGCGCGAACGCCAGCAGCGAGTCGGCCAGTTGCATGACCCGCGGCCAGTTCTCGGCGGACAAGGATTGAAACAAGGCCTCGGCCAGTGGTCGGGTCTGCCGCTGCTTTTCGCGGCATTCTTCCGCCAGCGGCCCGGTCACTGCCCAGGTCGGGCACAGTTCCCGCGCTCGCCGCAGCTGCTCGTTTGCTTCCTCGAATTTGCCATGGGCCATCAGATGCATGGCCGCATCCAGGACCCGCAGCGTCTGACGCACGGCTTGGACCTCTGCGTGCGACGCAGCGTGTCGCTCCCATCGATCCAGCTGCGCCGCGGCCCCGGCAAAATCCCGCCGGTCCGCGAGCCGAGTAACCTGGAGCAGGCCCGCATCGACCAGGCACCGCCGCGCCACATCACTGGCCGGCAACTCGGCCAGCGAAACAGCGGACGCCCAATCCCGCCAGCCCCCCGCCAGATCCGACTCCGCCGCCCGCCGCTTGGCACGCTCGGCAAACATCAATGCAAGCCGGTCGCCGAGCCGTTTGCCCGGCAAAAAGTCGAGCAGTCCCCCCTCCTGCAAGGCCCGCAGTGCCTCGTCCAACCGGCCTACGCGGAGGTCGTCTTCAACCTCGCGAAGCTTCTGCCGCCAACTTTGAAACATGGCTACCACGTCAGGCGTCCCGCGCGAGTGTTCTTCAAAGGTTTGAGCCCTCCGGCAACCCCAGGTCGCTCGGAGGGCCATCCTTGGCAGGCGGATCGCTCCGCCTGCCGCCTCCTCCTGTCGCCGCGGCAATCAGTCGCTCTCGCGATCGTTCTTCACGAACGCTTCGAGCTCCGCACGGCCTTCGCCGAAATAGTTCGTGATTTCGTCCGTGATATTCCGCTCCGACGGAGAAACTTCGTCCAGCGGGATCCGGTCACGCAACTTGTTGTCGGCATTGACGAGCCGTTCGGCCACTTCGATCCGGTCGCTGATCTCGCTGATCAGCTCCTTTGTCCGCGAAAGCTGGCTGTCATCAAAGTTGAAGTCGCTCGTCGTCTGAGCCACTTCCACCATCTTGACCCGTGCCTCCAGATTCTCGACATCCACTTCCAGCTGACGCTTCGCAGCCAACATGCCTTCCAGCTTCTCCCGCGCGGCCAGCAGACTCTGCTGTCGCGCCGTCAGGATCTTGTGCAGGCTGTCGGTCGTGGCCTCTTTCGTCCGGAACTGGTCGAACCGGTTAATCAAATCTTCCTTCACCTGCTTGGAACTGTAGTTACGGCCGGCATAGACAAACACCTCCGAGCCGCGATCCAGATCGGTCTTGAGCCGCTGGATATCGTGGCGGTCCTTCGCCAGCTGCTCTTCCGCCTTCGTAACCTGTCGTTCCAGCTTCGCCACCTCCGTCTCCTCGCGAGCGATAAGGTGCATGTTCTTCTCAATCTCCGGCACGAGCCCCCGGATCATCTCGCGAGCTCGCTTCAGCTAGAATTCGACCGGCACATTGTCCTTAATCGATTGTCGAGCCATTCCCACAGCGGTCGCCACATGGCTTCGCCCAAATAGCAGCCCGAGCAGCAACGCGGCGACTGCTCCTAACACAATACTACGCTTCAACATCCCTCTACCCTCCCAGTAAACGAGTGACACCACCAACCCCAGGTCTGTTTCGCCGACTCGCTGTGAATGCCCAACGCGATGGCAACAAAGAGGCATTCGGTAAGACGGATGGTTTATTTGGCGGGCTTGCCCCTTTTTTTTTCGATTTTCGCGCCGAACCTGCCGAGCTCCGCACAGCTCCCAAAATAAGAACAAGACGGGCAAGTTGAGACCGCCGCCGAACAATTTTCGCAAAGCGGCCCTTGTCCAAAGCACCGCCACTCGGGTAAATGGAGTCAGTGTCCCGAATGGATGGTCCGACCAGGGATTGGCGCAAGGCTTGCGTAAGATTCCTGCGATGCCCTTGTTCGGCAGTCATTTCGTCGATTTGCCACCCTGCCTGCCCCGCCGTGTCCCGATGCGGGGATGGAACAAGTCAGCCATGAACGCGATCAATCGGTACTCCCTGCCTCCCCCCTCGCCCCGGCCAACGACACAGGACATCCTGGCCCTCCGGCAGCCCCTGACCGAAGAGGCCGTGGCCGATTTCGGCCGCCACCAAGAGGCGGCCCTCCAAGACTTCGAGCAGCGGTTCGCCACTTTCCAA
>JBFWYF010001097.1:0-2599 GCA_050186685.1 Pirellulaceae bacterium | reverse complement strand
TATCCGAGAACAAAATCTCGCCCCAGGCGTGCTCGGCATGACCTGGAACCAGCCAGATTTACAACCGACTTTTGGACCTCTCTAGCAAAGATCCGCAGTCGGGGTCGCCATGTTAGGCGGCCAGTGCGAGATTACTCTCGGCAGTTAAGGTTTTTAGTCAGCTTTTTACGTGGCCAACTGACTAACCACGACACGCCACCCTCACTTCAAACGATCCGGTCGAATCCAGTTCGCCCCCCTGTGAATGTAACTCCGACAGACGACTCCCGCGAAACACTAATCCTATCGGCTCGCCTACCGGTCGAACTCGCGGCCGACTTCGCCTATATCTTACGCGCCACGGCCCGCCGAGCCTATGCCCTGCGCCGCCGAATAATCCTCGCTGACCGCCGAGCCTTCCCGCGCCGGATCCTTCAACCCGGTTGCCCCCCGCCACCCGTCAAAGTTCCGCCGGAAGGAACGGCGCAGCGGAGGGACTCCGACACTATCGGCTCAGCTGCCAGGCAATGACCGCGATCCCTAACGGAATGCACCACGCCGCAAACCACACAAACCGCCCGCTTTCCAGCCAGCGGACCAGCCACCACAGCGCAAACAGCCCGACGACAAAAGATACCGCCGTCCCCACGGCCAGATGCCCCAGAGGCATCGATAAATGGCCCGCCTTCAGGATCGATAACGCCTCCAGCGTGCACGCTCCACCAATTGCCGGAATCGCCATCAGGAAGGAAAAAGTCGCGGCCGACACCGGAGTGAGCCCCCACCGCAGTCCCGTCGAGATCGTACAACCGCTCCGCGACAACCCCGGCAAGATCGCCGCCGCCTGCGCCATCCCCAACAGGAACGCAGTCCCATATCCCAATTCCCGGTAGTGCCGCTGCACCGCCGGCCGGTGCCGCGCCGTCAGCAACACCAGTCCAGTCACGATGAGGAAGATCCCGGCCAGCAGCGGATCCCCTAACCAGGCTTCCGCAAACAGCTTGATCGGCACTCCCACCAGCACCGCGGGAATCGTCGCCACGACGATCAACCGAGCCGTGTGCCAGTCTTGCCACAACAGCTCCTGAATGCGGCGCCAATAGAACAGCAGGATCGACAGCAGCGTCCCCCCGTGCAGCACCACGACCAGGTCTGGCAGCTCGAAACTCTCCGCCCCCTGGCCGGGCGCCAGCAGTGCGGCGACCACCACCAGGTGGCCATCCGAACTGATCGGCAGAAACTCCGTTATTCCCTGCACAATCGCCAGAACCACGATCTGCCAAAGTTCCAATTCCATCAGTATCCTGCGTGAAGGTTATGCGGACTGCGTCGTCGGGGCACCACTCGGATCGGCCCGAGCGGACCAGCGGACGCGCAGGCAGGGGAGGGCATCCACCTTCCCCTCCGATCGATCGTGATCAAACCTGAGCGTTCCTCCGGCGGCGGACCGCTATTAGAGCTTAGCTGCGCCTCCGCGGGACAGGGCGTCTCATTCTTACTGGGCTCCCCAATCTTTCCGCGGCACCGACGAACACCCCTTCGCCCGGGAACTTGCAAATCCAATGCGAGCGGAGAGAATCACGCTCATGCTCATTCCGCGTTTCAGCGTACGCTGGCTGCTGTTCTTGATGTCGCTGTGCGCCGTCGTGGCGTTCATCGTGTCGCTGGGGATGGGGGGACGGGCCTGGGCGGTAGCGCTCGCGGCGATGCTGGGGACCGCGGCGCTCATGGCGGTGCTGTATGCCGGCCTGTTCTGTGTGGCCTGGGGCCTGGCCCGGATGTCGCGACTGTGGCTGGACCGCCGCGTGGCAAGCTCGCCGTTCGCCACGCATACGCCGCCACCCCAGATTATCGCTCCCGAGAATCCCGAGTGAACGCCAGGAGGAGGCGGCCATGACTTGGTTTCGCGCTTGGCTCGTGGGGCTCATCCTGCTGGCCGCAGGGTACTGGTCGCCGCACGTCCAAGCGGGCACAGGCTGGGTTGAGACGTTTCCCCAGCCGCGCGTCCGGCCGCGAAGCGGAATCCGAATGACGATCGATACGCGCTGGGTCGCCGGTTCGGGCTATCGGCCGGCGCGGATTCGCGTGCAGCCGCTGACCGGCGGACTGGCCACGTCCGACCGCTATTTTGACGTGACGGTCCGACCTCGAGGCTGGATGGGGGGCAGTCGCTCGGCCGCGGCAACCGCGACGGTCCACTTGCCGCAAGGCCAATTGTACGGCGAGGCGACGGTAAATATCCCTCAGTCAATTCCCTGGTCGTATATCCAGGTCGATACCTACGAAGATAACAACTGGCTGCGGGACCTTTCGAGCGATATGAGCGTCCGGATGGGCAATGCGTACTACGAGCTGGTCGACGAGGCTCCGTCGGTCCTGGTCATCGATCGCTACGCGCCCGGCTGGGGTCTACCGGTGCGGGGACCCGCGTACGCGGGCTCCGTGAACGCGTCGATCGTGGTGCGACCGGAAAAGGTACCGATCGCCGGGGGCTTGTCGTTAACACCGCTGCTCGTCCCTCGAGTCGGTACCACTGCGGGCGCCGACGAATTGCGTCTGTTACCCGACGTCCGCGTCCTGGCGCGTGTGTTACTACATACCAACATCTACTTCGGCAATG
>JBFWYF010001096.1:0-2627 GCA_050186685.1 Pirellulaceae bacterium | reverse complement strand
ACCCACACCCGGTCGCGGGCATCGACCGCCAGTTGGGGCATCCAGATATCCGCTCGGGGACGAACCAGGGGAACGTAAGTCCGCGTGGACCAGTCCCCGCCCGGCAGCCGCTTGTGCAGTCGGATCTGGTCATGGGCGTCGTAGTACGCGGCATACGCCGCATATAGTGTGCCGTCGGCCGCCTGAGCAATCGACGTGAAGTCGTCATAAGAATCGCCGCTGGACAGCACCGCCGCGGAATCGTCGAGGGGCGGCAACTCGGGAGGAGGCGCCGTCGGCGTCTGCTGCTGTTTCTTCCTGCCGGTCTTCTTTTTCTTCTGCGCAGGCTGCGTGGCGAGTTGCTGCGTGGCGAGTTGCTGCGTGGTGGTCGCCCACACCAGCGGCACGGTCGCGGCGGGCGTCGGCAAGTCGGCCGGTCGCCACGTGCTGCGCATGCCGATCGCTCCCACGCCTGCAAGCACCAGTAGTCCCACTCCACTCAGAATCCCGCGCAGCATGTGCCCGTCCTCCTGATCTGAATCCACGCCGAGGCTCGATCCGCAATTCGACCGGAACGGTCCTGAGAATCGCCCGATTGTAGGAGACGCCACCCAGGTCGTGCAAACTGGCGGACCTGGCTCTGTCCGAAAACCGTATCGCCCTCACGCGAGCCCTCGCCGGGAGTACCGGGAGAGGGGACTAGGGGAACCGCTTCGGGGTTAGCCATGTGGGTTTTCGGATGGAGCCTGACGCGTGCGCGGGAGCCGCACACAAAGCAGGCTCGACAGGGTCGTGGCGACCGCGAAGACCACAAAGGCGGGCTCGTAACGCCCCAGCGTCTCGCAGGCCATCAGGACCAGCGACACGGCTGCGCCGCCAATGCCCCAACTGACCCCCATGGTGATCGAGCTGGCGACCCGCTGACTTTCCGGCATCAGCTGCTGGCCGATACTGACGAGCACCGGCAGCGACGTGCCGAGCAGCAACCCGGACAGGCAGACCAGGGCGGAAAGCAGCAGGCCGCCCGACCACGGAGTGGCCAGAATGACGGGCGCGACGAGCAGTGGACAGATCCACAAAATTGGTCGTTCGTGGCGCGGCTGGAACACGGTGGCGCAAGCCAGCCCGCCCAACCCGATGCCGATCATGAATGCCGACTGCACGATCCCGATGTCGGCCGTATCCGCGCCGCGGGCCTTCAGCAGAAAGCCGACGAGTACGGGTACACCGCTCGCGGCAATAATCCGCAGGGAACCGACAACCAGGATCAGCAGCATGGTCGAAACGCGGCCGCGAAGCGCCAGGTGCAGGGGAATCGTCGGGCCTGACCGTCGAGGGCTGCGGACCCGGGCCGCTCGTCCCAGTGGCAGCAGCAGCAGGGCCAGCGTGAGCCCAATCGGAATACCCCAGATTAACCCGCCCAGCCCGAGCCAGTGAACCAGCTGGCCACTATAGACCGGCCCCAGCGCCTGCCCGATGAAACCACCGACCGTAAAGATCGACATGGCCCGGCTGCGATGGACGACGGTACAGCTGCCGGCTAGCGCCGCCCCCTCCGGATGAAAGCCGGCGATCGCCAGGCCGCTGACCGTCAACAAGCCAGCCAGCACGACCGGCGAACGAGTCAGCCCTACGCTACTGAGGCAAACGATGGCCACCAGGGGACCTACCCACAGCAGCCACCGCGTGTTCATCCGGTCGCCCCAAATGCCAAAGAAGAGCTGGCTGATCGAAGTCGCCATCTGCCAGAGAAACAGCATGCCGGCGCTTTGCCAGGCATTCAGCTGAAAATCCGCGGGGATCCGGGGCCAGATGGGGTTCAGTGTCCCCGCCGTGGCATCGACGAGGAAATGCGTTGCGGCGGCAAATAGCAGCAGCGTCCAGGCCATGCTGTCCGCTGTCGCGGCCTCGCTCGGACGCCCCGGCACCCCTTCCTTCGACGGCATCACTTCCGCGGTCATATTCCTCGGATCAGAACTCGGACCTGGGCTTTTGTAAACGGGCCCACCAGGATTTCGCCTCCAAAGTGATCTTGTCAGCGAATTACCTCAGAGTGTCTATTTTCGGGGACCAGGCACTGTCGGAAGCCCTCTCCCGGAGTACCGGGAGACGGGACGTGGAGAACCGCCTCGCGGTCCGCCATGTGGGTTATCGGTCATTGCCTGGAGGGACGGGAAGACTTTGAGCAAGGATGGCACAAGCGAGCGAGAGGTGTTACGTGGGTCGCTGTAAGAGGATTCTAGTCACCGGCGGAGCCGGATTTGTGGGCTCTCACCTGTGTGACCGGCTGGTCAGCCAGGGGCATGATGTCATCTGTCTCGACAATTTCTTCACCAGCCAGAAGAGTAATGTCGTTCATCTGCTGGGGAAGCCCAATTTCGAGTTGATCCGCCACGACGTAACCGTACCGATCTGGCTGGAAGTCGACGAGATCTACAATTTGGCCTGTCCCGCGGCGCCCGGGCACTACCAATACAACCCGATCAAGACGATGAAGACGTCGGTGCAGGGCGCGATCAATGTGCTCGGCATGGCCCGTCGCTGCCGCGCTCGGATTCTGCAGGCGTCGACGAGCGAAGTGTATGGCGATCCGGAGATCCATCCGCAGCCCGAATCGTATCGCGGCAGCGTCAATCCGCTGGGGCCAC
>JBFWYF010001095.1:0-2629 GCA_050186685.1 Pirellulaceae bacterium | reverse complement strand
AGTGGAAGTGCAAGTTCGGCGGCCCTGGCGACGGAGCGGGCACGTTCAACACGCCTCATGGCATCTGGGTCGACAGCCGACCGGGACGCGAGCCGCGGATCGTCATCTGCGATCGGGCACACGGAACGCTGCAGTATTTCTCGCTCGCCGGCCAGTATCTCGAGACGCTGACGGGCTATGGCCTGCCCGCCAATATCGACACCTTCCAGGATCTCATGCTCGTGCCGGAGCTGCAGGCCCGCGTCACGCTGCTCGACGCCCAGAACCGTGTCGTCGCGCAGCTCGGTGCTGACGTCGATCGGATCAAGACCCAGAAGGGCATTCGCAACGACGCAAGCCAGTGGATCGAGGGCAAGTTCGTCCATCCGCACGACGCCTGCTTCGACCAGCAAGGCAACATCTTCGTCGCCGAATGGGTTGCGACGGGACGCATATCGAAGCTACAGCGCCTGGCGTAGGACCTCCACCCCGCCCTGGGGTAACATGGTTCAGTGGTCTCAAGCATCGATCAGTGCCCGGCCTGACGGGCAGCCCGCCGCGCGCGGGCCTGCGCGGCGGGCCAGTGAGATTCGTCAGGTGAGCAGCCGACGGACAGCATCCGTCAGCACGCCGTCCGTGGAGGCGGCACAAAACGACGCGCCGACTTCGTAACCGCCGTGAGGATACTCTTCCTTCGTCGGGATGTACCAGGGACCGCAGTCGCCGTAGGCCGCTGTCGCGAGAAAGGTCTGCGGCGCCATTTGCTGAGCGCGCAGCTGGTACTCAATGAAGCACTCCGCCGGCAAGTGCAGCAGGGCCGCCTGGTTGATCGCCAGGCTGCCCAGCACGAACGGTTGCTTGCGCTCGAGTCGGTGAAGCCATGACAGCATATAGGCGGGCCGATTCCGGCCTACGACCGGCCGGGACTTGTCGGCGATCTGAGCTTCCAATTCGTCTGACTGGATCGACTCCTTGGCCTCGGCCAGGATTTCGACCGAATTCCACGCTACCTGGCCGATCGGCTCGGGACGCAGGTCCGCCTCCGAGGCTCGGATCCCCGCCAGCATCCGTTCGACGAGCTCCGTGCGAGCCTGCGGGGAACCGTCGTTGTACTTTCCCGCGGCGATGTTGCCGGCGCAACCGGTGAAGTAGAGATGCAAACAGTCTGCGTCTTCCCGTTGCCGGGCTCGGCGAGCCAACCCCACAAAGTCGCTGCTCACTCGGCCGTCGCCGTAGTAGCTCATCGGATGCGTCGCATAGTAGTGGCACGATACGAGCTTCTGGGCGCCGTCATAGAAAGCGACGGACTTCAGCCAGGGATCGATCAGACCCTCGGGCAGGGCCTGCAGTTCTGGATCGCGGCAGGCGCTGCCGCGCATCGCCTTGACCGCACCCCGTTCGTCGCGCGAGACACGGCGGTTCGCGGCCACGCGGTCGACTCGCCCCCGGCCTGTCGCGACGTGTGTCACCGAGCGGGCTTCGACCACGGCCCGGCGAACGGCCTGACGGCCGCGGTCCAGACACTCGCGGAAGAAGCCGGTCATCATGACGTCCGGAAGATCCCCCTGAGCGGCCACGATCCGCTCGGTCTCGAGACACGCCAGCGGCGCATTGTGCTGATGGACCGTCTGGACGCAGACCCGATCCGCCGTTGTGCCGGCCGCGTCGGCGAGGGCCTGTCGCCACTCGAGATGGGCTTCATTCAGAAGCCCGGTCCAATCCACGGAGCAGATCACGATCGGGGCTCCGGCGCCGAGCAATACGAACCCCAGCGCTTCGAGCGGATCGTCGACCGATTCCACCGGCTTGATCCAACCCCCGCAACACGCATGCCCGACCGGAGGCGTGACGTCGAACTGAAACCGGCCCAACCGCAAAGTCCCCGGAGTGACGTCGGCCGCGTACGACTGCGGATTCCGGAGCGACCAAGCCAGTGCCGTCGCGGCGGCCGCTCCCTGCAGGAATTCTCGACGGTCCCATGCGCGGTGCGCCACCGGCTGTCTCGCGATACCCATGTGTCGTTCTCCTCGTGGTCCGAGTCAGGTTCGTGGTTCGAATTACGTTCTCAGCATCGCCCGACTGATGCACCCGTCGTTGGCCTGCGCGACCGTGGCAGCGAAATCGGCCAGGTACCCGCGCACATGACGAAGCTCCGGAGGCTCCCAGGTACGGCGGCGACGGGCCAGTTCTTCCGGCTCGACGTGCAGCGTCAAGTCGCCCCGCAACAAGTCGAAGGAGATCTCGTCCCCGTCCTGAACCAGCGCGATCGGGCCTCCAACCGCCGCTTCCGGCGCGCAGTGTACGCCAATGGCGCCGTGCGAAACACCCGACACGCGCGTGTCCGAAATCAGCGCCACCCGGCCGTTCAGTTCCGGGACGGCCAGGGCCGCGGAAGCCACCAACACTTCCGGCATGCCCGACGCGACGGGCCCCAGGTACCGTAGTACGATGATGTGCCCGGGCACGATCCGACGTTGCTCGACCGCCACCACGACATCGCGTGCATTGTCGAAACACAACGCACGACCGCGGAATCGCGGGTCCTGCAGGCTCGACACCTTGAACACGATGCCGTCCGGCGTGAGGTTGCCGAAACAGATCTGCATGTCGGCGAACGGCTTGTACGGCGCCTCGGCCGGCACAATCAGCT
>JBFWYF010001094.1:0-2630 GCA_050186685.1 Pirellulaceae bacterium | reverse complement strand
ATGCTCTGGAGCAAGCAGTTCTATCATTACGACGTCGACAAGTGGCTGGAAGAGCGGGGAAGCGATCCGTTCCAGCCGCAGCGGAAGGCGGCACCGCGAAATGAGCACTGGCACCACATGTACAACGGCGACGTCATCTCCATGCCGGACAAGTGGGAATACCCTTGGTACGCCGCCTGGGATCTGGCGTTCCATGTTCTTCCGCTAACGCTGGTCGACCCGGACTTTGGCAAACAACAGTTGAAGCTGATGCTCCGCGAGCGGTACATGCATCCCAACGGGCAGATACCCGCGTATGAATGGAATTTCGGCGACGTTAATCCGCCGGTTCATGCCTGGGCCACCCTATTCACTTATCGCCTCGATGCCGCGCGGAACGGCGCTGGGGACAAGGACTGGTTGAAAACCTGCTTCCATAAACTGCTGCTCAACTTCACCTGGTGGGTAAATCGGAAAGACCGCAGCGGTCGCAATGTCTTTGAAGGGGGATTTCTCGGGCTGGACAACATTGGCGTATTTGACCGGAGCGCCCCTTTGCCGACGGGAGGTTATCTCGAGCAGGCGGACGGCACCGCATGGATGGCCCTGTTCTGCCAGAATATGCTTGAAATCGCCGGTGAACTGGCCATGACGGACGCCGATTACGAAGACCTGGCGCTGAAATTTGTCGAGCACTTTCTGTGGATTGCTTCCGCGATGGCCCATGTCGGTGGCGATACCGGGATGTGGGACGACGAGGATGGCTTCTATTATGATGTGCTCCGGTTGCCGAACGGCGATGCTCAGCGACTGAAGGTCCGGTCGATGGTCGGTCTTTTGCCATTCTGCGCGGCGACCTACTTCACGGGTGAACTGATGGCCACGCGTCCGGCGTTGGCCGAACGGCTCGCCTGGTTCCTCGAGGCACGCCCGGAACTGCGCCACGCCATTCACGATCCGCTCAAACCTGGCATCGAGGGCCGGCGGCTGGCATCCATCCTCGACGAAACGCGGCTCCGCCGCGTTCTCGAGAAAATGCTCGACGAGAAAGAGTTCCTCAGCGAATATGGTCTCCGGTCGCTTTCCCGATTCCACGCCGAGCATCCCTACGTATTTCAAACATCGGGGCAGGATTACCGTGTCGCCTACTTACCCGCGGAATCCGACACGGGAATGTTTGGCGGCAATTCAAACTGGCGAGGCCCCATCTGGATGCCGATGAATGCCCTCGTAATTCGGGCCCTCCTGCAATACTATGCGTACTACGGTGACGACTTTACGGTGGAATGCCCCACTGGATCAGGCCGGCACCTGACTCTCTATCAGGTCGCCGAAGAGATCGGCCGCCGACTCACCAACATGTTCCTCATGGACGGTGCGGGGCGACGCCCCGTATTTGGCGGCGCACGGAAGTTTCAGGACGATCCGCACTGGCGCGATTATCTGCTGTTCTACGAGTATTTTCACGGCGACAACGGGGCAGGACTGGGCGCCAGCCATCAGACGGGTTGGACAGGAGTTATCGCCCGCGTGATGCATCTGTTTGCCACATGGACTCCCGAGACGATCCTAACTGGCACCAAGCGTGCCTTCTTCGAGAGCGAGTGCCGAGCGGGCCATGGGAACGCGACATCCTGAAGTGCAAGCTGTCCATCGGAAAGGCGCACGCGGCCGCACACGCGCCTGGCCAACCTTTACATAGTGCCTCTTTGACTTCCTTCCTTGAGAAAGGCCCTTGCAGTGAAACCATCAAAACGAGTGTTGGGAGTGGTATGCGCCGTACTCGCGCTGACTTGTTGGGTAGCGGGAGTGCCGGGCGATGTGCCCGACAGCGGTTCGGAGGACTCCGCGAAGGAGGCGGCGGCGATTCGCGAGCGAGCGGACGCCTACGTAGCGGCTTACAATCGGCGCGACGCGGCAGCGCTCGCTAGCCTGTGGTCCGAGAATGCGGTCTATGTGAACCGCGACACGGGAGAACGCATCCAGGGACGGGATGCCATCGCCGCCATGTTCCGAGAGCTGTTCCAAGCCGGTGGCGAAACCGGGCTGCGCGTGTCCATTGAGGCCATACGGCTGATTACGCCTGAAGTTGCCATTGAGGACGGCCGGGCCGAGTTCACGTCCGCCGAGGGCAACGCGATGGCCAGTACCTATACCGCCGTGCACGTGAAGCAGGCGGGCACCTGGTACCTGGATAGTGTCCGGGAGACGGAAATGCCAGCGCCCTCCTCCGCCCCTTCGGGACGGCTGGAGGACTTGGGATGGCTGGTCGGCGAATGGCTCGATCAGGACGACAGCACGACCGTCCGCACGACTTGGGAGTGGGCGAAGAACAAACATTTCCTGGTCAGCCATTTCCGCGTGGGGGTCGCCGATCATGTCGAGCTCGAAGGCACGCAGATTATCGGCTGGGATCCGGTGGCCGGTTCGATCCGCTCGTGGGTATTCGACTCCGAGGGCGGGTTTGGCGAGGGGGCCTGGCGGCAGACTGGCAACCAGTGGACGGTGGAGTCCACGTCCACGATGAGCGACGGTTCGCAAGGATCGGCCACCAGCGTCTACACACTGCTTGATGCCAATCGGTTCACCTGGAAATCCGTGGAACGACGGATTAACGGTGAGATGCAACCGGACATCGACGAAGTGATCAT
>JBFWYF010001093.1:0-2641 GCA_050186685.1 Pirellulaceae bacterium | reverse complement strand
CAACTGTGCCGGTTGAGTTTCTTCCCAGGGCCATTGCAGCGAGCCCGCCAGCCGGCCTCCATACAAATGACCGGCCAAATCGTCGATCACGAGCGACGAGTCCGAGATGGAATACCGGAACGACGCTTGTTCAGCGGCCACCGACAGCCTGTCGCGGTTCGCTGGGACCGATGTGTCTTCGGTCGTCCTCAACAGGCCGGCGGGCGTCTGAGCCGCACTAGCCGGGGTGTCGGCGCCGCCCGTATCGGGCAACGACCACGCGAGCGCGAGCTGCTGGCCGGCAAAGGTGCCATCCCCCGCGACACGCCACGGCCGCAGAGCCCCCTGAAGATTTGCAGTCCACGAGGCGAAACCCGCGAGCGACACGTCGCGCCGAAGCTCGGCGGGAATCAGATTCCACGCGGTGAGGTCGACGCGGCGCGCGACCATCGACGTCGTGAATGGAAAGGCACCGTCCAACTGCGCGACACCCGTGAGTTCCAGCGAGCTATTGTCGGCGTCGGTGGCCGTGAAACGCCGGATTCCGAGCCTCCGATCGGCGAGCTGCCAATCCGCGGTAGCCTGCACACCGTCCCATTCCCCGAGCTGATCTGCCGTGAGGGCGATTCGCCCCTGGCCTCGCCAGGCGATGGGATCCGTAAGCGCGCTGGCAGGAACGTGCAGCTCAACTTGACCGGTCGTTCGGCCTTCGCCCGGGGCCGCGGGGAGCTGCGCCGCTTGCCACACCGGCGCGGTGCGCACGTCGCGCCACGCGGCCTCGACACGATAGATGTCCTCAGCGCCCAGCCCGACGTCCGCCTCTCCGGTCACCTGACCATCTAACAGCGTGGCGGACACGCTGCGCAGTCGAACTTGCTCGGGCAGGAGCTCATAGCGAAACGCCAACCGGTCGATGGGAATGTCGCGGACGAAAAGGTTCTCGCCCGTCCACTGCCCGGTCCCGGTCACGTCGAGTGGCAGAACGTGCCCGTGCAACGTGGCGGCGGTCGAGAACCGGCCTCGCACTTCGTCGGCCCATGGCAGAATATCGCGCCACGTCGCCAGCGATGACGCGTCGCCATTCGTAATGCGCACCGTGGCGGCAAAATCGAACGGAGCGACGATTCGTAGCTGGCCCGCTACCGCGGCCGGCAGACCTTGGACGCGAGCCTCCAAATTGGTTATCTGCAGCACCCCTTTCGCCAGCGCCAGTTGGGCGCGACCCGCGCCGGCCGCAATCCCGGCTGCCTGTGCCTCCGAAAACCGCACGTCGCCCCGCGCATCCCACATCTGCAGGTTGCCTAGTGATTGCGAGGGTACGGCCGCCTGAATCGCGCCGCCAGTTCGCAGCTCCAACGCAAACGGCAGTGGCGTGACATCGGCTAGGAGCTTGCCTGTGGCCACCTCACTCCATGCCAGGTCCGCCACGATCATTCCATCGGGTCGCAACGCAAACTGGCCGGTTGCCTGCCCGTCGTAAGCCTCGACACGTACATTGCGAATCGCTAAGGCCCTACCATCCGATTCGTAGTCGAGACGAACCTGTTCTAGATGCAGTCCCCCGGCATCGATTTGTTGTCCCTGAATCTGTCCCCGGGCTGCCGTCCGATCACCGGCAAGGTCTCCCGTGATTCGCCCCGTACCTGCAATGGCTCCCGTCAGATCGATGGGCAGTTCCAGGTGAGGCTCGAACTCGGACAACAGCCTGGCATCGGGCAGCTGCAGTCGTACCTGGGCGTCGTATGCAAACGGCTGGGCAAGCGTCGCCTGACCGCCGCCCGACACGCGGGCCTCTTGCGTCTGGCCGGTCAGATTCCGGACCAGCAGGGTGCCGCTTCGTAGTTCGAAGTCGGTGGCGGCGGTGACCGCCGGCAACTCGAATGCCCGCACGCCGTCCAGTTCGACGTGCCCTTGCGCGATCCACGAGGCCACCTGCGACAGGGAGGTGGAAGGTACCCGCGCGGTCACCTGACCACTGAGCCGGCCCGCGCCGACCTGGTCGAGTTCCGGGAAGAGTGCGAGTATCCGTGGGATTGGAATCTGGTCCAACGCCAAGCGCAATTGCAGGTCGCCCGCTGGCTGGACGGACAAAGTCCCTGACCCTGTGAACCAGCCTTGCGATTCCGGCAGCGATGCAGCCGGCACGCGATAGCGCAGTTGCTCGAGTTGCAGTACTCCGTCCACGTAGTGCAATCGAGCGCTGAACTGCGTCAATTCCAATCCCGCGATATTCAGACGATCGGCGGTCAGGTTTCCGTGAAACCGATAGGCCCGGACCGTCGCCAGCGCGCCGAGCGGCCATTCGACCTGGATCTGGGCGGTCATCGCACCTTCGATCGCAAACGGCACGTCAAAACCGACCCAGGCCAGGCGCTGCTCCAGTCGCTCGAGATCGACATCGCGGAAAGAGAACGAGGTAGACAGGTAGTACGGCTCGCGTGCACGCCGTTCTTGTGAGGAAGCCGGCGTCGCGAGCCATGCTCCGAGGATTAGGACCACCGGGGCGATCGACCCATGCATGCCAACCGTTAGTGCCATTGGGAAACGAGCCTGGTTGCGGATACGCCGAAGTGGTTGCCGAGAGACCAACAGTCGGCCGGTGAGACAGCTGTTGTGGCACTAGCTTCGCCAGTGTCTTTCCAGGCCCTGGGCCCATATCCCC
>JBFWYF010001092.1:0-2642 GCA_050186685.1 Pirellulaceae bacterium | reverse complement strand
CTTTGAAACAAACGGCGCGCACTCCAATCCCCCTTCCGAACGAACAACAAGCGATAAACGCACCGTCGCAGTGGGTTCCGCAGTCCATCGCGCGGCGACGTTCAGGCGGCCGCAGCCCGGTGCCGCCGTGGCCAATGCCGCACGATGATGAACAAGACAAAGACTGCAATCAAACTCATCAACCAGGTCTGAGCGAGCTCGCGATCGGGGGGTGCCAGCACGGACCAATCGATTGTCTCGTCGCCGTCCACCGTCAACAGCGCCCGGAGCGTGTCTCGGTCGAGCGTCGAGTGCAGGAACCGGACGCTGCCGTCGGCCATGCCGACCCACGCGCCGGGAAACGGGTGCGATGGCGACGAGCTGCCCGCGTGTTCGCTGGAGATCGTCGGACCGCCCGTGGCATTGATCCCTCGCAGCGCTTCCTCCATGGTCAGATCGCGCGGCTCGAACCAATCGGCGGTCAGGGAGTTGGACTCGACGACCAGAATTGTTCTCGGGTTTCCGTCCTGTCGGGAGATGTTTGGAAGCGTTGCGAATTCGTCTTCGTCGTTCGTTCTGCCGGATCCAACGACCATGAAGTAGCTGGTCGGCACGATCGCGCGCGGCCCCACCGGTGCCGCCGGACAGGATGACCACCATGTTCCCGCCACGGCCCTTGCCGCGGCGCGGTTCGCAGGGGAGTCCCAGGGCTGACTGAAATCATACGCCTCGTACAGCAACTCCTGATTGAGGTACGGCAGAATCAGCGTGCGCCAACTGTGCATGGGCTGACCGGTATCGTCGCGCACGACGACCGGCGGAAACTGACGCCAATGGTCGTGGTAGTTGTGCAAGGCCAGAACGATCTGCTTCAGGTTATTCGCGCAACTAAACTTCCGACTCACGCTTGGCGGATGGGAAACTGCGGGGAAGAGGCAATAGAACGACGCCAGAATGAACAGGCCGGCGAGGACAGCGAACTTAGCGTCGCGTGGATTTCTGGTCTGCGCCACGTACAACACGACGGCCGGAAACATGATCGCCACCGCTATGAACCCGATGGAGTACTCTCGCAATTCCGCCACCAGCGCGAACGCCAACCCCAACCCGACGAAGACCTCAGCCAGCGTCCAGAACCCGAACTGGAGACGGCGCGGGGCGGAGGGGATGGTTGATGGTGAATCGGACATGGGCGCGGCCGCGATGCGATTCCCTTGGCGATTGTTATGCCACAGCGATCAGGTTTCCCGCAACGGGCGGTAGTCGTCGGGATCGGTGAATCCAGCCGTCCAGGCGATGGCCTGATGACACGTCCGCATGGTTGGTGGGACGCGCAGCAGGTATCGCTTTCCGGTCGAGGGACAGTTCACGGCGACGCACATGATGTCGTCGCCGCTATCGACGCCAACGTGCAGCAACCGCCGTTCGCCCCCGCGATCGCGGTCGGCATCCACGACGCGCGCTTTGGCTTCCTCCATGAACCGCTCCAGGCCCACGCGCTCGAGTAAGATGCGACGCAACTCCAGGTTCCGCTCGTCCAGGATCTCGTCGGCACTGACGCCTTCCGGGTCGAACGCCACCCGGTCCGAAACCGGCACACCCCGCCACAGCACGCGCGTGGAACGCATCGAACCAGGCAGGCCCCGCAAACCGCTGCCGGCCACATCGATCGAGCCATGCACTTGCATGCCCTCGGGCAGTTCGGTCAAGTCCGTGCAACCCGATACATCCAGTTCAACCAGCTTCAGCAGCGTCTCGGGCAGCGACGTCAATGCCGTGCAACCGCGGGCCGCCAGGTGCGTCAGCGACTGGCCCAGCCCAGCCGGAATTGATTGCAAGCGGGTGCATCCGCCAATATCCAGCCGCTGGCAGCGCAGCGTATGCGGCAGCGTCGTGAGTGCGGTGCAGTTTCGCAGGATGAGCGTGCCGGTGGTGAATCCCCACGGCAACTCGCGCAGTTGGCGACAGTCCTCCGCATTCAGATGTTCCCTGACGATCAAGTCCGGCGGAAGCCAGGAGACATGCGTCCGACGCATCAACAACACGCGACACTTCAATCCGGACGGCAACGCCGACAAATTGGTGCAGGCGCCGACATCGAGCAAATCGACCGTCAGGCCGCGCGGCAGTTCGCGGAGCGATTGTTCGGACCAGAGCCGCAACCCGCCCACCACCCGCATGCCCGGCGGGGCCGTTCCCGCCATGATTCGACGGCGGGCCGCCAGGCTGGAAATCGGGAATAGCGAAGCAAGCCACAAGAACATGGCTGGCCTCCCTTATCGCAATAAGTCGTATAGGTCAATCGCGGACCCAGGAAGTCGAAGCTTCATCGGCCCAACGGAACGGTCGGTCGGCCGGGGCAAAACGCATCGGATTGAACTCCCGCTGCCGCCACACACGGTAACGTCCTCGTTGCAGGGCGATCGGACCGTGTTCCTCATGCACCACCACGGCCTCCTCGGCGGTCACGTGCAGGTACAATTGGCCGTGATGCTCGTAGAGCGCGGCGGCGCGGGGGTCGTCCACGCGGTGGCTATGCCCGGTGATTTCTCCCTCGGCCAGCACGCATTGGGCCTGCCGGGCGGCGCCCTTCGGGATAACGGAGCAGACCGTGATAAAAACGTCGCCTTGTCGCCACAGCATGGTCAGATCCTCCCTTACGA
>JBFWYF010001091.1:0-2647 GCA_050186685.1 Pirellulaceae bacterium | reverse complement strand
ATTCGTGCCTCCCGAATGGGCCCCCTGGACACTCTTGTCCTTTGGAGCCGTCATGGTGCTCTACTCCACGAGCGCCGGCAAAGAATAAAACCACTCCAGTAAGATTCTGTGCGGTATGCCCGTAGGCACTCCGGAAACGGGCCGTCGTCTCGCTCTGGCGGCGCTTACTGCGGGCGAGGCAGGCCCGACCGTGCTGGCTCGCGCGCTCCGTTTCGAGATGTGCGCGTTCAACACGGCGACCCTGACAAGTTCGTCGGCGCAGTCCGGCATATCGGCCGGGACTATGGCGTGCTGCGGGTGAGCGAGCGGTTCAACCTTGCCTAAGGGGGGCCCGCAGTCGCACTCTGGGCTATGACCCATTTGTCAGCGCTCCCGACGACAATTCGAAACGAGATAAACGGCCGGGTTTCATCACAGCCGAGGCTGGGAGCGGTACAGAACCCCTTTTCCCGCTCCTCCTTGTCCAGGGCATCCAGATCGGAGAAGAGCAGCGGGGTTTCTTCCGTATATGACCGGCCGCGCACGTAGACGCCGTTGAATTCGGGATCGCTAAGAAAGGGCTGGCCTAGCGGCAGTGGTCTGTTCTTATACGTCTTGCCAGTTAACTCTTCGCCGTTGCCCGACATATCCAAGCAGCCGTAGAGGCTTCGATCCTGGCTGGACGCGCCGACAGCCGCCGGTCCGAGTTGCTCGCGGCCAACGGCGATGGCTGCTGGATCCCCGGGCTGCCAGCCGCCCTGGAAGGGCCCTGCCCCACGTTCGGGGTGAAATCGACCCGCGGCCTTATCCCATTGGAAGAAGGAGGGGAGCTCGCCCCCCAACAGGCGTGCGAACTCCGCCGCGTCGTTCGCGCTGATGTGGAACACTGGCAGGTGAGGATGATCTGCAACGACCAGCGGTCCACCCGCGTTCGAAACGCCGCGCTGCCAGACGTCGGACTGTCGCCAGGATTCCGAAGTGCTCGTTTCGGGATACGCGGAGACCACCGCGGTCCAGAGCTGATTCGATACTTTGTTCTCCAGGATGTAATACGTCGGCGGATCCGCAGGATCGGTCGGATCGGGCCTGCGTTCCTGAGGAATCAGCAGCAGGGTGCAATCCGGAAACATCTGGTGCTGGATTCGGGTCCAGTACTTGCGACCTTCCCACGGCACTGCACGCCGCTCCGCGCCGGAAGCTGGTTCGTATCCAGGCGGCATGCGCAGGTCGAAGCCGCGCACGCGGAGGTCCACAGACTTCGTCATCTGCTGGGCGTCACCCCAGCGAACGAAAACCTCCAGCGTGCATTGCTGCGTGTCGACAACTTCAGACGCGACGACTGCCAGTGCCAGACGTCCGTCGTTGCGCAGTGGGCCGTCGGGAATACCGGACAAGGTCACGCCCTGGGGCACGCCTTCGATGTGCAGAGTCGCGGGAGTCTGAAACCTCTGAAAGTCGAGATCCAGGGGCGCTGTGCTGCCCGCCGACAACTCGACCATGGCCTGCACCCACAGATCCGGCGCCTCGACCGTGCGCGGCGGAGCTGGCGATTCGAGCTGTGCGGCGCGTTCCCGAGCGACCGGCATCTCGAGACGACGGGTTGTGTACCAGAAAGCGCCGCCAATTGCCGTCGCGACCAGTGCGCCCGATGTGACCAGCGCCAGGATCGCTGTCCACCGCGCACGGCGGACATCCGCTGACGCGTCACGGCGGGGGGCGGCCGGCTCGACGGCGTACTGCAATGCCCGTGCGAAGTCGCCGCACGTGGGATAGCGATCGCCCAATTGCTTGGCGAGTGCCTTCAGCACGACTTGCATCTCCGCATCGGTCAATTCTCGCAGGTCGGGAGAGCCGCGTTGGTGCTCTTCGCACAGTTCGGCCTGGCTCTTACCGCGCATTGCCGGATGCCCAGTCCTCAACTCAACGTACGTGCAGGCCAGGCAATACTGGTCGCTCTGCGGTGCCACGCGGCCCTTCCACAGCTCGGGCGGCATGTAGGTCGGAGTACCCATCACCGTGGACCGGGTATCGCTCTGTTCTTTGTCGAAGAACCGGGCGAGTCCAAAGTCGCCTACCTTTGCGTGATCGTTCTGAATCAGGATGTTCGCCGGCTTGATGTCGCGATGCACGGTCCCTTCGCGATGCAAGTAGTCGAGTGCTTCCGCGCAGTCACGGACGTAGCCGACCAGTTCGGCCGCTGGGATTCCGGGATGCCCCTCTTGCTGGCACTCGCGCAGCCTTTCTTCCAGGTTGATGCCCCCGAGTTCCATGGCAATGATGATCTGGTCGTCGCGCTGCCAGTACGCCTGCAACTGGATCAGGAACGGATGCCGAAGCCGCTTGATGGCTTCCAGCGAACGGAGCTCGCCCCTCGTGACCTGATAACCCAGGGCGCGCGACAGTTTCAGCGCAACCTGGACCCCTCCGGGGGCCTCGGCCAGCCACACTTCGCCGTAGGTTCCCCGCCCGAGGAGCCGGATGAGCCGGAATCCCCCCCCCACCATGACCATCTCCAGCGGCGCCGAAGGAGTGAGCGTCCCGGCCTCGGTGCTCGCGGGATCAATCGTTTCGGCGGCCACGCGCAGCAGTTCAGAATAGTGATGCGGAAACCGGCGCTGGTACTCGCGCAGCGCAATTCCCCGGTCGTAGTTGCTGCGAATGCGGTACT
>JBFWYF010001090.1:0-2632 GCA_050186685.1 Pirellulaceae bacterium | reverse complement strand
ATCGAGTGCATCTGGGTCGTAAAGTAGACCGCGATCAGGAACTCGACCAGAGCCCGATGGGCCGCGGCATCGGCCAGTGTTCGCACGTAGCGGACGGGGTGACGCACGGCAACCACGAACTGGGCAACAAGAATTCGCCAGACGGTCCAGCGAACGAGCGTCCAGTGGGGGGGCGGCGCGTAGAGGCCGCGGCCGTACTTGGTCGGGAACAGGCTGATTTCGGCGCCGGCCTGCTCCAGGTGCACCAGTTCACGCTGGATGAACTGTTCCAGGCCGCGTTTCATGGATGCGATGACGCCGACACGAAATCGAGGTTGATCTTGCGTCATGAAGCGGCTCCGAGCTGCGGGGTTGTCCTATTGCGGGATGCCGGTGCCACCGAGTGGGTTCCCACCAGCAGATGGTAAGCCATCATGGCCAGGTACCGCGGATAGGCGCGGCGATCGCTCAGCCAGCGATAATCTCCGCGCGAATGAGGGACCGCTCCGTCCGGACGAATCTGCGAGACAAGCCGCGCGTACGCCCGCTGGGCCAGATCGGACGAGTCCGAATCACTCCACGGGGGCAACGACAGCGCCGCCGCTACAGCCGCTGTATGGTAGTTCACGGTCCGGTGCTCGCAACCGCAGGCATAGCGTGCGTCACCGGCAGCGGTCAACGCGCCGCCGAGAAAGGTCCGCATTCGCTCCGCGATCGGAAACGCCCGGGCATCTCCCGTCAGCCTGGCATACTCCGCAAGATCAATCATCATGAACGCGTGATACTGGAAGCATTGAAAGTGCTGCTTGCCCGGTGCGCCGATCACGTAGGGCAGTTCTCCACAGGGCGACTGTGCGTGCTGGACAAAATCGAGCAAGGCGGGGCAGGCTTGCAGATACTTGTCGTCGCCGGTCGCCTCCGCCAGCGCGGCGAGGTACCGCAAGAGCAGCACGGAGTTGTTAGGCACGGGCGACGACGACTCGCCTGCGAAATAGTTGACGGCGAGCCCGTGGCGACACGTCTGGAAGCCGATGTGTGCCTCGAAGAATGTGTGCCAGCGGAGCACCGCGGCCAGGTACTCGTCCCTTCGTTCTCGTCGGAACGTGTTCAGCAGCCCGAGACTCGCCCAAACGCCTTCGACGGTCGCGACGCGTCCACGCCACTCGCGGTTCGGATAATCCCAGGCACCATCGGCGCGCTGTCGGCGGACGATCTGCCGGGACGCAAGACGGGCCAACTCGGCAAAGCGATCTTGGCCATGCCGGGTCAACAGGCCGTTGGCCAGGATCCAGTAACCCTGAGCCTGGAGGTAGTACAGGTCGTCGTGCCAGGGGATCCACGGCAGGTAGCTCTTGCCGAACCGGCCAATACGGTAGTTGAAACGGACGCCCGGGTCGGGCCC
The DNA here is from genome assembly GCA_050186685.1 of Pirellulaceae bacterium. Taxonomy (GTDB): domain Bacteria; phylum Planctomycetota; class Planctomycetia; order Pirellulales; family Pirellulaceae; genus CAZFLF01. The sequence continues at coordinate 1,251 of JBFWYF010001090.1, read as the reverse complement.
GATCAAGGCGCCATCGCGGACGTGGTGCGTCACGAGGTACGTGTGCACCTGCAGAGCGGCGGCCATGTCCATCACCGCACCTCCTGTGGCTCGAGGCAGGCACGATCGGTAGAGTCCGCGCCGAGCGATCGGCGCTTCGGTCGACGCAAGCCAATCGCCCGTCGATAGACCGCCAATGTCTGCCGCGCCACAGCCGCGGGAGAACACTCGCGTTCAAGCTTGTGCTTACCGGCTAGCCCCATCCGGCGCCGGCCCGCGTCGTCTTCGAGCAACTGCAGGATCGCGTCGGCCAGTCCTGGGGCATCTCGTGGAGCAACCAGGAGTCCCGTAGTCCCATGGTCTACGATGTCGGGCAATCCCCCGACCCGTGTGGCAATTACGGGTTTTCCGAACGCATAAGCGACCGGGATCACGCCGCTTTGCGAGGCCTCGAGGTAGGGGAGTACGACGACACTGGCGGCGGCGAACATCTCCGCTCGACGATCTTCACCAATCCAGTCATTGTGCACCTCGAACCGATCCGGGTTCACCATCATCCGCCGGTAGCGGTCGAAGTCCTCGCCCGTGCCTGCGATGACGAATCGCGCATTCGGAAAGCGGGCCGTGACGGCTGGTTCGGCGCGAATCAAATACTCCAGCCCCTTGTACTCCCAGATCCGTCCGAAAAACAGAATTGTCCGACCGTCGTCGGCCGTGGGGCGCGAGACCGGGCGTTCGCCAATGGCGACATGCGGAATGAGATGAATGTCATCGGAACGGAATCCCAGTTCGCGCTCGACGACTGGGATGAGACTCGCACCATGCACAATCACCTGGTCGGCCCGGCGGAAGCCGAAGTCCATCAGGGCCTGCGGGGTCCGCAGTGCCTCGTGGTCACCCAGATGTTGGCGGGCGTCGTGGATCGTAATGACCAGTGGGAAACGCCGCAGTAGCGGCAATACGAGATTAAAGTACATGTGCCCGTTCTGGAAATGAACGACATCCGGCCGAAATGTGCGGATACGAGACAACAGGCGGATGAGTGTGATGAGCTGCCGGAGAGGCTGGCGATAACGCGGCCGGTAGAACGGCGCGTAGCGGACTCGACCGTCAATGAGCCCTTCGTGTTCAGCTGCCCGATTCCTCGGTAGCAACAGCAACACTTCCTCCGACTGGGCCATTTCGTTGGCGTGCCGGATGCAGTATTCAGGAAAGTCGTACGACAGGAACGCGATCTTCATGACGCGACGCTGCTTTCTTCGCGTGCGGGTT
>JBFWYF010001089.1:0-2661 GCA_050186685.1 Pirellulaceae bacterium | reverse complement strand
GACATCTCCGAAGTTCCCGCGAAGTACGCTGCATTCGAGTCTCCGGGACCGGGCCTACATCGGCGAGATCGAATTTCGCGGCCATAGGTATCCCGGTAAGCAGGAACCGCTCACGGACCGGGAGACATGGAGCCGCGTGCAGTCTCTACTCGGCGGACACGTCTACCAGTCACACGAATTGACTTACGCCAGCGAGCGGATCGTCTGTGGCCACTGCGGTCATCCCATCACCGGCGAGAGGAAAACAAAACGCACGGTGGCCGGCGAACGGCAGTACGTTTACTACCGCTGCACCTACTACAACGTCAAAGGTCATCCCCGCACCCGTGTCACCGAGACGGAACTCGACCGGCAGGTGCTGGCGATCTTCGACAAGATGCGGATCGAGAATGAAGAAGTCCGCGACTGGGTGCGGGCTGTTCTGCGTTCTCAGACCAAGGACGCTCAGGCGGAATCACTCGCCCAGCGGGCCGAGTTGCAGCGCCAGATGAGCCTCGCCGTTGCCCAGCAGAACCGCTTGGTAGACATGCGGCTCAGCGACGAAATCGACCTCAACATCTTCGCCGCCAAGCAGACGGAACTGCGGGACCGGATCGCCAATCTGAAGCTGCAATTGGACGTGGTGGACCGCTCGCACGACGAAATGAGCGATCTGGCGGTGAAGGTTTTTGAACTCTCACAAGCCCTGAGCCACAAATGGCTTACGACTGACTACGCCACCAAACGTCGGATCATGGAAATCGTCTTTTTGAACTGCCGACTCGACGACGCAACTCTTTGCCCTGAAATGAGAAAGCCCTTCGACGTTATCGCCGAAGGGCTTCTTGTCTCATCAAGTCGGGGTGAAAGGATTTGAACCTTCGACCTCTTGGTCCCGAACCAAGCGCTCTAGCCAGGCTGAGCCACACCCCGTTTGTGCTGCTGCCTATCTTAGCGTCCTCCCCCGCTACAGCAAAGAGGAGCTTTCGACATCCACAAGGTCGATTCCGCCAGCCTCGCGCCGGGAGGGGATCGTGCGCGATTCATCCGCTATCATGGCCGCACGCAGGGTGACGGTCGGCCCCTCCGACGCGTCGGCCTGCCCTGTCGATGGCCTCGCGCAAACAACCGTCCTCCCCGAGGAGATCCCATGACTCCGTCCTCACGGCGCAACTTCCTGCAGCAGCTGTCCGTGGCGGCCCTGGCCAGCCAGGGTGCCCGGCACCTGGCCGCTCAGCCGACAGCATCACGTCCCCGCATCCGCATCGGTCAGATCGGTGTGGGGCATGCCCATGCGAGCAAACTGGGCGTCTACCGGCAATCAGCGGACTACGAAGTCGTCGGACTGGTCGAGCCAGACGCCGAACTGCGGCAAAAGGCGGCCAGCCAGCCCGCGTTCCGGGACGTGCCGCACATGACGCAGGAGCAATTACTCAACGTGCCCGGCCTCCAGGCCGTGCTCGTCGAAACCCGCGTCCGCGATCTGCTGCCCGCCGCCGAGGCCTGCGTCGCCGCGGGAAAACACGTCCATATCGACAAGCCAGCCGGAGAATCCCTCGATCATTTTCGCCGCATCCTGGCGGCCGCCGAACTCCAGCATTTGATGGTCCAGATGGGCTACATGTACCGCTTCAACCCGGCCATCGTGAAGCTGCGCGAAATGCTGCGTGCCGGCTGGCTCGGCGACGTCTTCGAACTGCACGCCGTTATGAGTAAGGTCGTCGCTCCCTCCGAACGCGCGCGGCTGGCCGAGTACCCCGGCGGCATCATGTTTGAACTCGGGTGCCACCTGATCGACCTGGTCGTCGGACTGTTGGGACAGCCCGCGCGCGTGACCCCGTTCGCTCAACACGCCGCGTCCCTCGACGACAAGCTGGTCGACAACATGCTGGCCGTGTTCACTTACGACCGGGCCGTGGCATCGGTCAAGACAGCTGCTATGGAAGTTGACGGGTTCGAGCGGCGCCACCTGGTCGTCTGCGGCAGTGAAGGGACGTTCCACATCCAGCCGCTGGACAACCCCCGCGCCCGCCTGACGTTGTCTCGGCCGCGAGGCGATTTCCGGCAGGGATATCAGGATGTTACTTTCCCACGCTATACGCGCTATGTCGACGACGCGGCCGACATGGCCCGGGTGATCCGCGGCGAAAAGTCGCATGACTTCACCTATGCCCACGACCTGGCGGTCCAACAAACGGTCCTTCAGGCGTGCGGCCTGCCGCTTACTCCCTAGGATCGCCGAGGAAACGACCGTAGCTTTTCGCGCCCGTTCACCCGACCCTCGCCCTGCTGAGGAATGAGGGCATGGGGAGAATTTACTGGGCGATGCGAACGACCGATGGTCGCCTGATGGCACAGCCGAGAAAACCGAGATTCGAGACGAGAAAAAATCTGGCAGAGGAGAACGCTCATGGGTCGGAGTGCGGTGCGCAGGGGAATGGTCGGGGTTTTGTTGCTGAGCGGGATGGCTTTCTTGCCGCTACGCGGGGCCGAGGTGCGCCATCTCGATTTGACCGACGAATCGGCTCGTCAGGTGGTCGTCGACCGCGAACCGGGGCAGTACCTCGGCCATCCGACAACGGTACTGCTTGAGGACCACCGCACTTTACTGTGCGTTTATCCGAAGGGACACGGCCGGGGCGCGATCGTGTATAAGCGCAGCGCGGATGCCGGCCTCACCTG
>JBFWYF010001088.1:0-2664 GCA_050186685.1 Pirellulaceae bacterium | reverse complement strand
CCGGCCAGCATGCAAGGCGCGAACTCGCAAGCGCCCAGGCACTCGGCAAACTCGAGCGTGAGTTTGCCGTCCGCGGTTGTACCACCCGGCGGTACGCCCGCTTCGTGACTCATCTCGTGTAACACCTCGTCCGCGCCGCGCAACATGCAGCTGACGGAACGGCACACCCAGGCCCGGGTGCGGCCATGCGGGCGCTCCTGCTTGAAGAACCCGTAGAAGGACAAGGTGTCCTGCACCTGGGCGGGGGCAAGTCCCAGCAGTTCCGCGATCTCGACGACCGCCTGGAACGGAATGTGCCGCAGTTTTTCGTGGACGACGTGCAAGGCCGGAAGTGTCACCGCCTGGCGCGATGGATAATGGGAGAAATAGCCGCGGATCACCTCGACCATCTCGTCGGTCAGCACGCGCGAGCCGCCGGCGCTGGCTGCCACTTCCGTCTCACCTAGGATACTCATGATTCTTCTCCCCCGCCGCGTCTCAGGGCGGACTGGCCCCCGCGAGCGGCCTACCGATCCAACTCGGCCGCGATAATGTTAAGGCTGCCCAGCACGGCCACCACGTCGCTGAGCGTGTGGCCGCGGATCAGGTGTGGGAACAGGGCGAAGTGGATGTAGGATGGCGGACGGCAGCGCGCTCGATAAGCCACGTCGGAGCCGTCACCGACCAGGTAGAACCCCAGCTCACCGTTGGCCGCCTCGGTCGCCGCGTAGGCCTCATCCAGCGGAACCGTAAATCCCCGGTTCCACATCACGAGCTCGAAATGCGTGATTGTCCCTTCGATCGTCTGATAGACCTGCCGTTTGTCGGGCAACGCGGTGCGTTCGTCGATCCCGACGTTGATCGGGCCGGCCGGGATGTTCTCCACGGCCTGCTGCACAATCTTCAAACTTTCACGCATCTCGGCAAGCCGCACGTAGTAGCGGGCAAAGCAATCTCCGGCCCGAGCACAGCACACGTTGAAATCGAAATCGGCATACGCCAGGTAAGGCTCGTCCTTGCGCAAGTCCCGCGTCACTCCGCTGGCCCGGGCGATTGGCCCCGACGCGCTGTAGCGGATGGCATCTTCCTTCGACAAGACGCCCACACCTTTCATGCGATCGACGTAGATGCGGTTGCGATTCAGCAGCCGTTCCATTTCGTCGATCGTCGCTGGAAAATCGGCGACAAATGCTCGGATCTTCTCCACCACCAGCGGCGTGATGTCCTGCATCGCGCCCCCCACGCGGGTATAGCTGTTGGTGAAGCGCGCTCCGCACAGCGTCTCGAAAATGTCGTACAGCCGCTCACGCTGGTTGAAGGCATACAGGAAAAACGTAAAGGCGCCGGTATCCAATCCCATCGCCCCCGTGGACAGCAAGTGGTCGCTGATCCGCGCCAGTTCCGCCACGATCACCCGGACATACTTGCAGCGAGGCGTAATCTCGATGCCCAGCAACTTCTCCACGGCCTCGTGCCAGGCGACGTTGTTCGCCATCGGCGAGATGTAGTTCATCCGGTCCGTGATGGTGACGTACTGGTTGTAGTCGAGGTGCTCGCCCAGTTTCTCGAAGCCCGAGTGCAGGTAGCCAATGTCCGGTACCGCATCGACCACTCGCTCGCCGTCCAATCGCAGCAGGATGCGCAGGGTCGTGTGCGTCGCCGGATGTTGGGGGCCGAAGTTCAGAGTCCAGAGATAGTCTTTATCCCGCAGCTGCGGGGCATCGAGCAGGGTATCCACGGCGGACATGCAACTCGCTCCTCAGTATCCATTCCCCGCGCGATCTGTTCGTCGCACGATCTGTTCCCCGCGCGATTTATTCCTGGCGCGGCACTCCCGCTTCCGAATCTGCCGCCGCTCCCGGCCGCTCCCTCGCTCACGACTCTCCGCGCCGGAGCACCGGAAAATTATGACGCTCGCCTCGACCTTGCAGCGGATAGTCCTTCCGCAACGGATACGCCGTAAACTCGTCTGGTAACAGGATGCGCCGCAGGTCCGGATGATCGTCAAATACGACTCCGAACATGTCGAACACTTCCCGCTCCATCCAATTCGCACCCTCCCAGAGCGGTACGACCGACGGCACATGCAGGTCGGGTTCGTTCAACATCACCCGGATCGTCAACCTCTCGTTCGTGGCGGTGTTGGCGAGCAGATAGACCAGCCCGAACCGGTCCGTCGCGCCGCGGTATTTCAGGTAGTCGACACAGGTGATGTCGACCAGGTAATCAAAGCCGTGTTCGTCCCGCAGCGTGCGCAGCGCGTCTCGCAGAGACTGGGACGGTACGACGCACCGTGTTTGGCCCCGAAAATCAGGTTGCGCTACCGCCTGGTACCTGCGGGCCAACGCCTCCAATACATCCGGCCGAGAAAATGCGCTGATGGATCACCTCGCTCCCAAAACGGGCAACTCCAGCAGAGCCCGCTTGCGCTGCTGCCGCCCCGCGGCTTCAAACTCGCTGCCGCCGATGGTGCCCTCCCGCTGAATCTTGTCCTGTAAATCGATGATCGCCTGGATCAACTGCTCCGGACGCGGCGGGCAGCCCGGCACGTACATGTCGACCGGCAGAAACCGGTCAATGCCTTGCACGACGCAATACGTATCGAAAACACCGCCCGTCGAGGCGCAAGCTCCCATCGAGATACACCATTTGGGCTCGGGCATCTGTTGCCAGATACGTTGGAGC
>JBFWYF010001087.1:0-2669 GCA_050186685.1 Pirellulaceae bacterium | reverse complement strand
GCATGCGCTTGTCCCGGCTGCGGCTCGCCCATGTCGATCCGTCTCTGGCTGCGGCTTGCTGATTGCTGGCGGTGCGGTGCGAGTGTGGCACTCTCGGAGCGGCAGGAGCGGGAAGCCTGGCGACTGCTCAAGCAGCGCGAAGACGAGGGGCCGCCACCGCCGGGGCCAATGAGCCGGCCCGACGAGGTTCCCGTTGCGAGCAAGGCTCCGACTACTCCGCTGGAATCGACTCCGGTCGCCCCACCAGCAACCGAACCGCCGTCCTTTTATCGACCGCCGGTGCCCTGGTGGCAGGTGAAACGTCCGCTAAGGTCCAGCCCTCGGGTCGCAGCGCCCGTGTCGCCGCCGTCACCGGCTGCCGCACCGGACGCAGTTAATCCACCGCAAGATACCGTGCAGACTTCCAAGCCGGCTTGATCGGCCGCCGTGCCACGTGCTTTGGCGGTGTCGCGATGAGAGTCAAGCGCAAGAGCTGCGGCGCCTGCGATCCATCGAGCTTGGGTCAGGGCTGCTGTCAAAGTGTCCCTTGTCGGCTTCCCGAAGCCTCTCATTTCGGCAGCAAGGACTGCATGAATTCGGCAATGTGCTCGATTGACTCCCTGGCCTCTGGAAGCAACGGCTCGTGGGACTGGAACACGTGGAACATGCCAGGCCAAATCTCTACCTTCACCCAGATGCCGTCCGCTCGGGCTTTCTCCGCAACCCTGACACTGTCGTCGCGGAGCATTTCGTGTTCGCCAGCTTGAATCAGTAGCGGCGGAATGCCGTGGTAGTCGCCAAAGACAGGAGAGGCCAGCGGATTGCTGGGATCGGTTTTCCCCAGATAGAGATCCCTGAATATGGGCATTGTCCGCGAACTGATGATGGGATCTGCTACGGTCTTCAGGGATTCGCTGGCCAACGTCAAATCCGTTGTGGGCGATAGGGGAATGCCACCCGCTGGCAGCGTCTGCCCCCGATCCCGCAGCGCCAGCAGCGTGGCGAGGGTCAGGCTGCCGCCAGCCGAATCTCCGGCAATGAACGTGGCCTTCGCGGGGCCGGGACCATCTGGCCCGTTTGACACCAGCCATGCATGTGCGGCAACGCAGTCCTCGAGCCCAGCGGGGAACGGATGCTCCGGCGCCAGGCGGTAGTCCGGCAGAAGCACGGCACACTTTGCCGCCGCCGAGATGTGGGCCGCCAGCGTGAGGTAAAACGCGCCCGACCCTGAGACGAAGCCCCCACCGTGCAAATACAGCAGGCGAACATCGGGATCTGATCCAGGGGCCAGAACCCATTCCGTGGGAGTCTCTCCGATCGTCGAGCGAATCAGCCTGACGTCTTTAGCGGCGGGTTCACGGCGCGATCCCATCCCGGCACGCAACTGCTCCAGATTGAAGTCCGCAGTCCCGAACGGCGTATTCTTGCGCAGCTTTTCGAGATACTCGATGCCCTCGCGCGATACAGCCCGAGGTTCCGTCGCCGCATTGTCTTGGGCCGCGACACTGCCGGCCGCTGACTTGGGTTGCGGGGGATTCTCGGGAGAGGCAATGGCGCCGACCGCGAGTACGAACGTCAGCAGCAATGTGCCGGTCAGTTGCTTCATGGTAAGTCTCCGTTGTCTTCAGGGAGCCGCTTCTGGGTCGATTTGCGTTGTGGCATGGAGTATAAGCGAAGGAGTACTAGGCAGGCCAAACCCGACGGCTTTCAGGCCGACGGCCGGTCTAGCCGATTGGAGGAACGCGACATGGTCAACTCGATTGCCATCCTATTGATCTCGGTCTACGCCGCGTCGCCGGCCGAATCAATCCCGCCACAGTCCCCACGTCAGGCCGTCGAGCGTAGCCTCGCGTTCCTGGTGGCCGACGCCGTCAAATGGCGGGCGGAGCACGAATGCGCCACCTGCCATCATGGCGCACTCAGTGTCTGGGCCTTCAGCGAAGCCCGCAGCCGAGGCTTTGCACTCGACGCCGCAGCGGTGGCGGACATTGCCGATTGGACCAAGACCCGCTTCTTCGAGAAGCTGGACGCGCCTCGTGCGGAAGGCTCCGGTGCAAGCCTCGTGAGTCAGGCGAACATCTACCTCGCGCTTTCGGCGCAATTCGTTTCGGATCAAGACGCCATCGGCCCGGCGGATTTGGATCGGATCGCCGGACATCTCGTCCGCCATCAGGAGGCCGACGGTTCCTGGTCGTGGTCGTCGGCCCCGCGCAAGAATACGCCGCCGCCGGTCTTCGAATCGGACGAGACCGTGACCCTCATGGCCTACCTGGCTCTGCAGCCGCGGGCGCCGGCCGATCCGGAAACCACTGCGCCGATGGAAGAAAGCCGCCGGCGGGCGGCCGAATGGTTGGCAAAGACCACGCCCACCGGCACGACGCAGGCGCTGGCCTTCCGGTTGCTGATCGAGGCCCGCACGGCTCAAACCGGCGAGCCACTTGAGGCCGCTCTCGAAGCACTGCGCGGCAGGCAGAACGACGATGGGGGCTGGGGGCAAGTCGCCGACGCACCCAGCGATGCCTACGGCACAGGCCAGGCGCTGTATGCTCTTTCGCTGGCGGGTGTTCCGAGTGACAGCGCCGAAGTCCAGCGCGGAATTGCCTTCCTGATCTCCAATCAACGAGACGACGGTTCGTGGCCGATGGTCTCACGCGCCCATCCTGGCGAGCAACCCTTCACCAATCCCGTAC
>JBFWYF010001086.1:0-2670 GCA_050186685.1 Pirellulaceae bacterium | reverse complement strand
CGGTCCAGATCACCATTCGCTGCCCGATCAGCTGCTGAGGATCCCAGCCACCAATCGGCTGCGTGTAAATGAAACCCTGGTCGTCGATCTGCGAGACAATCAGACCGATCTGATCGCAATGGCCGGCGAACATCAGCCGCACCGACCCGCCGGGGTTCTTGGCGACGATGACGTTGCCGTGCACATCGGTCTTGACCTCGTCCGCAAACGATTGGACGTAGTCGCGGACAACCTCCTGGATGGGACGCTCGTAGCCGGAAGGACCGGGTGACTGCAACAGCCGCTTCAGGAAATCGTGTGCCGTGGAGTCCATTCTCGTCTTCTCATGGGTAGGGGTTCGATGACTCGCCCGCCGATCCTGGCAGACACGAAAAATGTAGTGCAATCCGAAAGGACTGGGTATCCGGGGCGCAAGCTGGAGCCAGGGGGCTTGTGCGGTCGCCTTCCGGCCGGTTTGCTCAGCTTATTCGACAGAACCAATCTTCCGCCCGGAGTTATGTGCATGGATTTTCTGCAGCTGGAGGGCCGAGTGGTCCTGGTGTTCGGAGTCGCGAATCGCAAAAGCGTGGCCTACTTTATTGGCCAGACGCTGCGCGAAGTGGGCGCTCGACCGGTCTTCGTGGTGCGAAACGATACGCGCCGGGCCGTGGTGGCAAAGCTTTTCCCGGATGCCCCCGTACTGGTGTGCGACGTCGAGTTCGAAGACCAGATTGTGCGGCTCCAGAGCGAGCTGGCCGCGCGGGGCGAGCGTTTCGCCGGACTCGTGCATTCCATCGCCTTCGCCGACTATGCCGATGGCATGAAGCCGTTCCACGAGACCGGCAAACGCCAGTTCTTGCGGGCAGTCGACATTTCCTGCTACTCGCTCATCGCGCTGGCCAACGCTCTGAAAGACCAGTTGGAGCCGGATGCTTCCGTGGTTACGATCTCGATCTCGACCACCCGCATGGCCAGCGAGAACTACGGGTATATGGCTCCCATCAAGGCGGCACTGGACTCGTCGCTGGCGTTCTTGGCGAAGTCGTTCAGCCGTTTTTCGCGGGTGCGATTCAACGCAGTCGGACCGGGACTACTGAAAACCTCGGCCTCGGCCGGGATCCCGGGTTATGTCGATTCCTATCTGTTTGCGGAACGGGTCATTCCGCGGCAAGAGGCAGTCAGCACCCAGGAAGCGGCCAATGTGGCGCTGTTTCTGCTGAGCCCCCGTTCGACCGGCATCAATGCCCAGACGCTGGTCGTCGATGCGGGCATGTCGATCAATTACTTTGACGCGGATCTCGTGCGCCAAGCCATGGCATCGCCCCCCCCTTAACGAACCAGAAACTCCGCCCGAAGGGTCCCGGCGGCTGGCCAAGCGGGCGAAACAGGCAATTTCGGATGGGAATTCTGCGTCTCAGAACCGAATTGAGCCTGCCACCTGTTTGACCGGTTCCTGACGGCTAAGGATAATCGGTGAGTCTGTCGCTCGTGCGTTGTCACGGCCGTAACTTCCCTTCGGATGGGGGGCGATCTCCATCGTCGGGAAGGGTGTTCTGCCCCGGGCCGCGCGGAGCGGTGCGGTTCCAAGTACCTGCGCGTACGAGCGTGGAGTGGCCAGTTGCAGCCAGTCCCTGGCTCCCGCGCAGCGATCCCACGAGGTTTGGGCATGCGTTGGCCATTTTCGGCAGCCCGGCGAAAGCGCAAAGCCGCGTCGGCGCGCCCGCTGCCCGCGGACATGACGCGATCGTACCAGCCTCGGATTCGCCGTCTTGAGGAGCGCCGCGTGCTAGACGTGAGTGCAGCGTTTACATCGGCGACCGGGCAGCTCGATATCTTGATTTCGAACTCCGCCGACACTGCAACATTAAGTGTGGCGAATGGCCAGGTGGTCGTCACCGACTCGCAGAACCAGGCGGTGCCGATTGACGTCGATGGCGGTGGACCGGCTTCGGTAAACGCCAGTCACGTGAATCGGATCGACGCGCGGGGGGACGCGGCCGCGGGCCAGATATTCCAGCTGGACAGCCCGCTTTTGTTGCCGACCGGGCTGACCGTGGCCAGTTCGATCGAACGCGCGGAGCTGAACGGCGCAATTACCCAGGTCAGCGGCGGCGACGTCCTGAGCGACGCGGTGCTGACGCGCCTGGGCGCTGATATTTCGACCGTGGACAGGGAGATCCGGCTGGGTGGCGATGTCGAGTTGCTGGCCGACGTCCGCCTGACCGGCCGCAACGTCGAATTGGTGGGCCAACTGAACGACGACGGCCAGGCCGGCACCAGCGGCAGCTTGCAGATTTACGCCCACGGGCTCACTCGGCTAGGCGGCGATGTCGGGTCGACCGCGGCCTTGTCGCGACTGACGACGGATGCCGCCGGATGGACTGAGTTAGGCGGCGACGTGCAGACCGCGAGAGGCGAGGTAGAATTCGCGGACCCGGTAACGCTGATCCGCGACGTCCGGATCTCCGATATGGGGGGAATCGGAGTCCGATTTGGGAACACGCTGGATAGCCGTGACGGGAGCTTCTTCGGTGTGCGGCTCGAGACACCGTCCGGGCGTGTCGCGTTCGTAGGCGATATCGGCGCTGGCGCGATGGGCGACCAGCGGCTGGGCGAGCTGATTGTCGAGCAGGCGGGAGACGGTGTCCTGTTCGGGGATGGCGGGATGTCGGCGGTACGTGTGCGAGGTAC
>JBFWYF010001085.1:0-2675 GCA_050186685.1 Pirellulaceae bacterium | reverse complement strand
CCAGCTCCGGCGTCGGCTCCCACGACGATGATCGGCGCCCGTTCGTGAATCGTCACCGTGGCCGTGTTCGCGATTGTCGAGACCGTAACGATTCCCGGCGCGTTGGTGTCGAGAAGCGTCACAACGACCGTCTCATCTCCTTCGGCCACACGCTCGTTCACAATGCCGCTGATATTAATGACGGCCGACGCCTGCCCGTGCTGAATTGCGATGACGCCGGAAATCGCCCCGTAATCGACTCCGTTCATCGCACTTCCGCCGATGCTGTAATGAATCAGAGTTTGCCCAACGGCAACTCCGGTCAATATCGTTTCCCAGGTTGCTCCGGCGGTCGTAATATCGTTGGGGGCTGACTGCTGATTGAGCGTGCCCCGCGCGATCACCGTGGTTCCATCAAGAATCTCGTACGTGGCATTCGTGGCCCGATTGGCGTTCGCGGTCCAGGTTGCTTGGATCGTGTAGACACCTGGCATGACGTCGAAGGACCAGGAAGCGGTGCGATTGCCGTTTCCCGCGGCGGTAATCACTTCGTCTCGTTGATAGCCGGTGGCGGCCGATGTCCATGCTCCCGTCGTTGAAAACCGCGCGTCTCCATTGTCTTCAATTTGCACGTCGGGATTGCCCAAGACCGCATACACCGAAGTCGGCGTGACGAGGTATAACTCGCCGAAGTCATCCACGCCGAAGGACCAGATTTGCGAGCCGATCGGGTTGCCGCTGGCTACATCGAGTTGTCCCAGCGACCAGTTGTCTCCGTTCGGCTTGAGATACATCATTCGTCCGGTCAGATCGCCGAAGATGTATTTCCCCTCGAGCGTCGGAAACTTCGAGCCACGGTAGATGAATCCGCCGATCACCGCCACGCCGGTCGTCGGATTGACATATTCCGCGATCGGATCGATGGCGTTCTGCGGATTGGCGTCGGGCACGCCCGTGTTATCGTGGGCTCCTTCGTTGGCTCGCCAGCCGTAGTTTCCGCCGGCTGTGATCAGATCGACTTCCTCGAAGGCCCCCTGTCCCACGTCGCCGACGAACAGCCTTTGCCTACCGGCATCCAAGTCGAACGACAGCCGGAATGGATTTCGGAGTCCGTAGGCGTAAATCTCCTGGCGAACACCGGACTGGCCAAAAAACGGATTGTCGGCGGGAATCGAGTACTGCCCGCCGGGAGCCGTGTTGCCCGACGGATCGATCCGCAGAATCTTGCCGAGCAGGCTATTCAGATTCTGCGCATTGTTATTGGGATCGTTTCCGGAGCCGCCGTCCCCGGACGCGATGTACAGCATGTGATCGGTTGGACCGAAGGCGAGTGCCCCTGCATTGTGATTTCCAAACGGATGGCTAAACCGCAGCAGAATCCGTTCACTGGCGAAGGTCGCCACATTCGGATTTGACGATACTCGATACTCCGCGATCACCATGTCGTGGTCGCCTCCCGCCGTGGCAGGAGCGGAATACTGCACGTAGAACCGGCCTTCGCCCCAAGCGCCGCGGGTCGCAAAGTCCGGGTGAAATGCCAGGCCGAGCAAACCCGCTTCGCCTCCCGACACAGCGCGCGAAGAGATATCAAGGAACGGCGTCGCTTGGAGTACGCCGTTTTCGATGATGCGAATGCGGCCCGCAAGCTCCAGCACAAACAAACGGCCCGATCCATCGCCGGCATTCGTCACCAGCACGGCATTGCTCAGCCCGCTGGTCACGACGGGTTGCAGCCGAACGGCGGTCGAGCCGGTTTGTTGTCCGACAGTGCCCGAGACCGCGAAATTAAACGGATTCTCGTCGCTGTCGTTGGTGGCAAACGAAATCTGTCCGCTGAATGAACCGACCGTGCTCGTCGTCATGCGGACTGAAAAGGTGGTGCTGGCCCCCGGTGCGAGCGTGGCGGTTCCGAAGTTAGTGGCCAGCGTGAACCCCGTCGGCAGCGAGATCGAGCCCAGCGTCAGGTTCTGGCCGCCGATGTTATGAACTGTAAACACGCGCGAGACGACGTCCCCTTGTTCGGCGGGACCGAAATTGATCGAGCCGCTGCCATCCGCGATATTGCTCCCATTCCACAAGACCTCGATTTCCTGCGGTCCGCCAATTGGTGTACTGGGTCCGGAGCCAGGCGGGGTCGAGCCATTCGGTATTCCGGTTGTCGTAATGCTACCCGCGGGCCCACTCGTGCGGACAATGCGAATGGCGTCGGCATCGACGATTCCATCTGCGTTATTCGAAAGGCGGACAGTGAGCGTGGTGGCATGGTCCGAGGCCACTTTTCCGCCGCTCAGCGACAGGGTGAACTGGCCGTTATCTCCGATCTCATTCGCGTTCGGATCGTTTGCCGCGATCGAGACGGTGGAAGTGTCGTCGCTGAGAATCACGAGCTTCGCGCTGCTCTGCGTACCAAGCGTCGCATTCGAGATCGGCTTCAGCGAAATGCCAAGCGTTTCAGCCAACTCCAAAAGCTGGTCGTTGATGATCGGCACGACGACCGTCTTACTGGTGTCGGAGCTATTGAACGTGACGTTGATCGGCGTGCTTGTGTAATCCAGACCTGCCGTGGCGGTCCCCGTCCCCGGAAAGTTCACCTGTACGACGGACGAGCTTCCCGTCGCATTGCGGGTCAGCGTGACAGCCGCGCCGACAGGCGTCCCATTTTCAATCACCTGATAGGTCGCCTGCGAAAACCCTAC
>JBFWYF010001084.1:0-2682 GCA_050186685.1 Pirellulaceae bacterium | reverse complement strand
GGCACGCGGTGCTGAAGCCGGAGACGTTGTCGCCGAGCGGTGCCATTCCGTCGGTCGCAGCTGGAATCGTCCTGCGTCTCATTCAAGTGCACCTGGCCGCCTTCTACTTGATGATGGGGCTGACCAAGCTGGGGGGCAGTTTGACCTGGTGGACCGGAGAAGCCATGTGGTGGCTGATCGCCCATTCCGAGTCGAGGTTGGTTGACTGGACGGGGCTGGCGGGGCACGAGTATTTGCTCAACTTCTGGACCCAGGGGGTGGTGCTGCTGGAACTGGCCTATGGCCTGTTGATCTGGCATCGTCTGGCTCGACCGGTATTGATCGCCGGCTCAACGCTGCATTGGGTGCTATTGGCTGCGGTGACGGGACAAGTCAGCTGGGCCGCTGCGATGATTTGCGCGAATGCCGTGTTTGTCGCACCGGAGGTCTGGGCGGCTTGTTGCGGTTCCTGCTGTGTCCGTGGCGGACCTGCGCGCGTGGGGATTGCCAAGTAAGGTGGACGCGGTATCAGCTCGCCTCGCCGCAGCGAAAACCGCAATCGACGATGGTTCCGTGCCGCCACTGGAAGAAACCGAACTCCTGCCGGACAGGATCGACGACGAGTGCCACCTGCCAGGGAGAGGAGAAGAAATGCTGGTGGACGAACCGGTCGTAGCCGGACAGGAATACGCCTAATCCGGGGTGCGTATGGTGCCAACCGACGAGTTGCAGGTCGGGAAATCTCACGGCGGCCTCCCTTTGCGCTTGGGTCCAGGTGGCATGGTGAAAGGTCAGCCGTGCTGCGCCGGCCGTGGTGTCGTGAGCCGGCACGTACCCGCCAATGTGGACGCTGGGCGGCGTCGTTTCGCGCACGCGACCGAACAGAAGGCTGCCCCGCTCGCTCTGCGTGTCCTCGCTGGAGTAGTTCAGAATTGTCCAGAGCGTCGCTTCCCGGATGTACACGACGGCCGCATCCGGATAGAGGACGCCCCAGTCACCGGCGTTCGTCGCAGCGCGCCGTGAGAAACAGCGAGTGCGCGCACTCGGCGCGTCGTCGCACGCGGTCATTCGATAATCAGGATATCGGAGTTGCTCTCCTGGACGACCTCCGCCTCGATGACGTCGTCCAGGAACTGGATGTCAGGGACGGCTTGAGCCAGCGGCGGTGGCGCGCTGGAAGCGGCATCGGATTGGAGATCGCGCGTCGGCAACTGGTCTCGAAGAGGTCGCGAATCGAGTGGAAAACGGAACTTCTGCTGCGACCTGGCCCACAACGCCGCTTCGCGGTTGTATGGGCTGTTCACGTCGAAGTTTTCGTAGCGCACCATGTCCCACAGCATGATGCACAGTTCATCGAGATTCAGGCTAGGCGCCCAGAACGTTCCGTATCCGCCGAGGCACACGAAGCCGCTGCTGGAGATGTTGGGATGGAAAATAGGCGACTTCCAACTCAGCTCCGGCATCGTTCGCGGATAGTTTGCACCCAGTCGGATCAGGACTTCGTGTTCGTCCCTCAGCAACACATCGTCATTCCCAGAGCCCCGCGGCTTCCAGGCACCGGTCCCGCGAAATCGTACCAAGTAAGCATCCGGCGCGTCGCTGCACGGATCTCGGACATCGAAGTCCACGATAGTGCTCGCCCCCCGCAAGGCTTGCATCGAACGGTAATCGCTGCGCAGTCGCCGTATCCGCGGCGAATCACCCATGACCACGTCCCTCGTATTGTTCAGCCTGCCACGATTTCCGGATAGACAATCAGGTGGTCCCCGTCCTTCACTGCCGCCTCGACCAGGGTTTGTTCTTCGCGCAGCCGCTTACCCCCTTCCTTATGGTCCAGGCTGTAGCTCATGGGTTGTCCGTCGGGACCCATCACCGGCAGATTCATTTTGGTGATGATGTTCGGGAGAATGCGCTTGACGGTGACCGTGTCGGCAATCACGGCATCGACCGACTTGGCGCCGGTTTGATCCAGAAAAGTGACCCGCGTCCCTTTGCGTTCGGCCTGGGGGGTTTCGGCCATAGCCCGTCTCTCCCTCCGCTTTGTTGTCCCGATAATCCTGTGGCGCCGCTGCACGAATCTAACGGGTGTTCGTCCCAGCCGGCCTAATCTTAGGGCCCATGGAAAAAAACACCAAATCACCGCGGAGCGGCGACTTCGTCACACTGGGACATATCGGATTCCGAATTCGCACACTCGCACACTTTCCCGCGAGTCGCACACCTCAGTCACTCGGTCATTCTGAGGGTTTGAAATGTGCCAAGCGATGGTACGCAGTCTGCAGAGTGGGGGGGGCACGTGTCCGTCGTCCAATCCGCGGCAGTCACGTGTTGGTAGCGTATGGCCAAGAGGATTGTGAGGCCAGTTTCAGCGATTGTCCGAACGGGGCAAAGAGTGGTGGGACTACCATGAACGAAAACAGCGGCAGAGTAGTAACCGACGTCGAAGACGTCAGCTTACGAGCGCGCTCGATCTTGCGCGAGAGCCCCTATCCAGGCATCCGCGAATTGGAATGCCAGATGGCCGATGCGGATTTAACGGTGCGGGGGCAGGTGGGGAGTTTCTATTTAAAACAGATAGCGTTGGCTTCATTGAAGAATTTGGCGGGAATCCGACGCGTTGTGGATCAGATTACCGTCCGGAATTCGTCGAATGCCCGCTGAGGTCGATGTCGCCGGAGCGGTGATCCAATGCAGGGCGATCCT
>JBFWYF010001083.1:0-2683 GCA_050186685.1 Pirellulaceae bacterium | reverse complement strand
CACTCGCGAGAACGCGCCAGTTCGCTACACCGACGTGCGGGCTCAGTCGCTCTCAGCGCAGTCGTCGCTGCGGATCGTGGTCGAGCCGTTCGTGCGCCAGAACCAGAAGCTGTTCTTGATCATTCTGGACGAAGCTCCGGCCCGTCCCAGTTCCGTTGAAGAAGTTGCGGAATCCTTTGCCGCGCAGAATGAGACGAGCAACCGGATTCAGGAGCTGGAGCGGGAACTGGATTTCACGAAAGAGTCCCTGCAAACTGCCGTCGAGAAACTCGAAGCCAGCAATGAGGAGCTGCAGTCGACGAACGAGGAACTGGTGTCGGCCAACGAAGAGCTGCAGTCGACGAACGAGGAACTGCAGTCCGTTAACGAGGAACTGTATACGGTCAACGCCGAACATCAGCGAAAGATCGAGGAGCTGACGCAGCTGACGGCGGATATGGACAATCTGCTCCGCAGCACGGAGATCGGCACGATTTTTATCGATCGCGATCTGAACATCCGCAAGTTTACGCCGGCCATTTCGGCCGCGTTCAATGTGCTGGATCAGGACATCGGGCGTCCGATTGCCCATATTGCCTATAACCTGGACAGCCCGCGCCTGATGGACGATATATTCGGCGTCATGGCGCAGGGAAAGCCGATTGAGCGCGAGGTCAGCAGTCGTGACGGGAAACGCTATCTCAAGCGCGTGACACCGTACCGCGCCGCGGCTGGCGAGATGAATGGCGTCGTGCTGACGTTTACCGATATTGCGACCCTGGATCTCGCCGAGCGGCAGTTGGAACTCGTACTCGACAACGTTCCCTCGCTGATCGCTTACGTCGACTGCAACCTGCAGTATCGTCTGACGAACCGGCGCTATGCCGAGTGTTTTGGCAAGCGGAAGAGCGAGATTATCGGGCGACACCTGGGCGAGGTGATCGGACCAGACGCTTACCAGCATGCCTGGCCTTATTTGCAGCGGGCGTTAGCCGGGCAGCCGCAGACGTTCGAAACCACGTTTGTCACGTCGCGCGGCGAACGGATCTGCGTCCTGGTGAACTACGTGTCGGATTCGCGCCACGGTCATGTCGACGGCGTCTACATGGGCATGACGGACATCACCGAGCGCAAGCGGGCCGAGGAACGGTTTCAGGCGCTTGTCGAGGCGGCACCAACCGGCATGGTGATGGTCGACCGCTCCGGTGACATCGTGTTGGTCAATGCCGAAATGGAACGGCTGTTCGGCTATTCGCGGGGCGAACTGGTCGGACAGCGTATCGAGGTGCTGTTGCCGCCACGCCAGCGGGAGATCCACCTGGCGCTGCGGACCAGCTACCTGGAGCGTCCGGAACCACGGCAGTTGGGGGGAGGCCGGGATTTGTTCGGCCGGCGCAAAGACGGCAGTGAGTTTTACGTCGAGATCGGGCTGAATCCAATCGAAGTCGGTGGTTCGCTGTACGTTCTGGGAGCGCTGGTCGACATCTCCGAACGCAAGCGGATGGAGCAGCGGTACCGGGAGTTGTACGCGGAGATCCCGGTCATGCTGGCTTCGGTTGAGGCGGAGCGATGGCAGATTCTGGCGTGCACCGAACATCTGTTGGCGCGCTTGGGACGCGAGCCGCGTGAGATTGTGGGGAAGCCGGTATTGGAGCTCCACCATCCCGACTCGCAGCAGGCCGTGCGCGAAGCCTTTGGTCGGTTCCGGCACACCGAGACGGGAGAGGCCATGGACGTCTGGCTGGCCGACCGTCACGGCCAGCGGCTCGAAGTGCGGCTCGAGATTTCACCGGTCCGCAATTCCTTGCGCCGCGTGGTGGCTTGGCGGCTGGTGTGGTTCGAACACGGTGATGGCAAGCCGAACCAGCGGAGCGTGGCGGCCACTCTGGCGGAATAGAGTTGGGGACGAGTGAACGGGGTCGGGAACGGGAATACCGGGTGGCGATAGCAGCACTCCCATGGATGATCGAACAGCGCACAAGTCGTCGCACTCGTGCAGCTTGGAGTTACCGCGATGGATACGAATGAGTCCAGTTTGCCTGAGTCGCCCGAGTTGGAGCTTCCCACGTTCCCGATTGTCGGAATCGGGGCCTCGGCGGGAGGCCTGGAAGCGCTCGAACAGTTCTTTCGGAGCGTGCCGGCGCCGACTCCGATGGCGTTTGTCGTCATCCAGCACTTGTCGCCCGACTTCAAGAGCGTGATGGACGACCTGCTGGGGCGTGTCACCAAGATTCCCATCCGCCAGATCTCGGATGGCATGCGTGTCGAGCCCGGCACGATCTACCTGCTTCCTCCCAAGCAGGAGGTCATTTTGTCGAACGGCAAGCTGCTGCTCACGGAGCGCAGTTCCCAGGACCGACTCAGTTTTCCGATTGACTACTTTTTCCGCTCACTGGCGCAGGACGCAGGGCGGCGGGCCATCGCCGTCGTGCTGTCGGGCACGGGCACGGACGGTTCGCGAGGGATTTGCGACGTGCACGAGGCGGGCGGGCTGGTGATGGCGCAAAGTATTGAAACGGCGAAGTTCGACGGCATGCCGCGGACCGCGTGCAATACCGGCATCGTCGACCTCGTGCTCGCGCCGGAGTCCATGCCCACCGCCATGCTGAACCACGTTCAGCGTGCCGGGACCGGAATCTTGAAGTCGAGCGCGGACGTGCAGGAGGTGCTCGACGGATCGATGTACTCGATCTTTCACCTCTTG
>JBFWYF010001082.1:0-2684 GCA_050186685.1 Pirellulaceae bacterium | reverse complement strand
TGGGAAGTTGCCATGAACGATGGAGCCGGTGGCGAGGCCGTCGTCGCGACGATGGCCCTCGTCGATACCGAACTCCGCTTTGCCTGGACGGACGCGGCTCAGCAGCAGGCCACCGCCACGGCGCTGCGCAACTGTGTGCTGCAAATTGCCGCCGGACCGCTGCAGCCCAAGAGCGTCGCGCTCCGGACCGTACAGCAGGGGCCCGCCATCGCGCTCGCGGGACTCGAAAAGGGTCCGCTCCAAGTCAAAGCCGGCATCGAGAATCTGCCGGATACGTCCGCGCTGCGAATGGAAGCCATCGTCCCCGGCGAAAAGGCCGTCTTCGAGTCGGCCGGGAACGTAGATGTTACGAAAGCGGATCAGTGGCTGTACCTGGCCGAGAACGAGGAGAAGTCGGTTCTGCGACTCAAGATCGAAACGTCGGTGACGCCCAGGCAGGTTCAGCTGCAATTGACGCCGTTCGTCCACCTGGGTGGTTCCCCTCAGCGATTGACGCCCGCTTTGCGCAAGAAGCTGTCCCTGGCCGATCTGCGGAAGCAGCGGGAGGTTCTGCTCGTGCGTTCCGAACAGCTTAAAAAGAACGCGCCGAAGCAGAAGAACCCTGCATACGACGCGGAAGTCGAGAATCTGCGGCTAGCATCCGTGTCGTTGGAGTCGTCCATCCAAACGGTGCAGGCACTCGAAACGATTCTCAACAAGTCGCGCACGCTGCAACTGCAGGTGCGCTTCTTTCACGATGTGGAGGGTACTCCGGTCGACCTCATCAAGTTGGCCTCGCCAGGTAAGAACTAAGCGGATGGTGTCTGCCATGGACATGGATACGGTGCGGAATGAGGTGCTGGCCGGAGCGACCGAGCGGATTGCCCGAGCGGCGTTACGGGAGCTCTTGACGTCGGTGGACACTCTGTGGCGCGAGGCAGCTGCCGGAGACTTGGCCGACACGGAGGCGGTTCACCAATTACGCGTGTCCACGCGCCGTTCCGGGGCGGCGCTGGATGTGTTTGCTCATTTCTTGCCGGCACGCGCATCGCGACGGCTGGAGCGGAAACTGGCCAAGCTGCGGCGGCGAGCAGGCCGGGCCCGGGATTACGATGTGTTGGCGGGACGCTATGCAAGGCTCCCGGGGATAGTACCTCCAGGGCTGATCGAGTTGCTCGACATGCGGCGGGCGCAGGCGCGGAGCGCGATACGGGCATTGCACGAACATTGGCAGCAGGAGGGCATACTCGAGAGGGCTGCCGGCGAACTGGTCCGAGCCGTCCGTCCTCGCCGGACCGAGGCGCGTCGAGCCGCCTCGCGGGGAGGCAGCATTCCGTTCCACCGCTTTGCGCCCCGGCGCCTTAGAAAAATCGCCCAGCGGTTCTACTCGGCTGGCGATACCGACCCACGTCGCCTTGAGGACATGCATCCGTTGCGGATCCGCGCTAAACAACTGCGGTACGGTCTGGACCTGCTGCGGGCTGGTCTGGCCGCTGAGCGTTTCGACAAAGTGTATGCACTGGTCAAGAAACTGACGCAGCGGCTGGGCGAAGTTAACGACGATCTCGCCGCTGCCGGGATCGCTGCCGAACTGCTGGCTAAGCAGGATGCAATTGGCAACTCGACCGAACTCAGGGAATGGCTCGAACAGCGCGTGGCCGCGGAACGCGGTGCGGCCGCGGACCGCTTCGAGGCCTTTCGTCACTGGTGGACTCCCCGCCGGCAGCGGCGACTGCGTCGCCGGCTGAAGAAACTCGCCCGTCACGATGCCCCCGTCCAATCGAACGGTGGTGACGCGAGCTGAACAGGAGGTCGCTGTGCGAGAGATCCGCGTAGGCGCTGCTCAGTTCGAGCATGCCGATGGCAAACCCGACGTCAACCTGGCCCGAGTGCGGGCACTGACGCGGCGGGCCGTGGAGCAGGGCGCTGAAATCGTAAGCTTCCATGAGTGCTGTCTGTCCGGTTACTCCTGGGTGCAACCGCTGTCCAAAGACCAGTTGCTCGCCGTGGCGGAACCAGTGCCGGACGGCCCCAGCACGCAGCGGCTGATGGGGATCGCGCGGGAGTTCGGCGCTGTCCTCATGGCGGGGCTGTTCGAAAAAGACGCCGAGCAGCGCGTCTTCAACTGTTACGTGACGGTCGCCCCAGATGGCTTTGTAACGCGATTCCGCAAGCTTCACACGTTCGTCAATCCGCACTTGTCCCCCGGCGCCGGTTATGAGGTCATTGATGTACTAGGGTGCCGGATCGGGTTCTTGATCTGTTACGACAACAATCTTCCCGAGAACGTGCGCATGACGGCCATGCTGGGTGCTGATATCATCTTCATGCCGCACGTGACCGGGTGTTTACCTTCCGTGATGCCAGGACGCGGAACGGTGGATCGCCGATTGTGGGACAATCGCCAGCGCGATCCCGTGCGTCTGCGGCAGGAGTTCCAGGGACCCAAGGGGCGCGGCTGGCTGATGCGGTGGCTGCCTACGCGGGCCTACGAGAATGGTGTTTACGCGGTCTTCACGAACCCGATCGGCGTCGATTACGACACGATCAAACCCGGCTTGGCGATGATCCTGGATCCATTTGGCGAGGTGCTGGTCGAAAGCCAGGCCCTGGACGACGATGTGGTGGTCGGTTTGCTGACGCCGGAGAAGATCGCCCAATCGTCTGGCCAGCGCTACTTGAAGGCGCGCCGCCCCGAGCTGTAT
>JBFWYF010001081.1:0-2687 GCA_050186685.1 Pirellulaceae bacterium | reverse complement strand
TGTTCTGGACCGAGATCCACCACGGGTAGCCCGTCTTCTGTTTGGTTTCCACGAGCATCCGAGCAATTTCCAGGTCGCGCGGCAGCATGCCGAAGTTGGCATCACAGCAGTACACGAAATGCACCTGGCGGCTGGCGAACCATTCCATTTCGCCTTGGAGCCGCTCCATGTCGAAGCGATAGACCCGGCCCGCGATAGCGGATCCCCAGTCGCAGAACGTGCACTTGAACGGGCAGCCCCGATTGGTTTCCCACAGCGGAAACCACTGATCGTTCGGATGCAGCGCCATCAGCTTGTCGAACGTCCCCTCCAGGTAAGGCGACGGCAGGATATCGAGGTCGGCGATCCGTTCGGCCTTCGCATGGGTCTCGAAACGGCCATCGGCATGCAGAAAACTGATCGAGGGGATGTCCGTCCAGTCCCGCTGGCGGGCCCGTGAGAGTAACTGGCTGAATACCCGCTCTCCTTCGCCATGGCACGTCACGTCGACATACGGATGCCTTCGGAGGAACGATTCGGCTCGATCCGGGACCTGGGGCCCGCCCAAGATGATCAGCGTTTCCGGGCGCAGTTCTTTCAGCCGCTGGGCGATCTGTAACGACAAGTTGATATTCCAGACGTACGTGCTGAAGCCGACGACGTGCGCGTCCAGCAGCTGATCGACGGCCTGCTGTACCGGCAACCGCTGGTAGACAGGCGGCAGGAACTCGAGCGCCAGCGTGTCGCGCCACTCCCGCCGCGCATAGGCTTCCAGCAATCCGACCGAATAGGGCAGGAAGCTGAATGCGGTGGCACCGGCCGCATGCTTGGTCAGACTCATGCCGTTGATCTGGACCATCCCCACCACCAGCCGGTCATTGCCGCCGGGAGAGACCATGCGTTGCCTCGCTTTCGGATCGCCGTTCCAACATCCGGCCCAACGGGCCGGAATTGCTCTACACGCTCGCCACCCCTAAGACAGGGAGAGAGGGGGCATTCTAGGCCCGTCTCGGCCTTCATTCAAGGAAATGGCCATGTTGTTCACGTCCCGCGGCTCCGGCTGGGTTCCGCGGCTCGACGCTGCGCGGTACCACCTGCGGAACCCATCTGTTACCATGCACCCCCCGCGAGGAGCGATCGACATCTTGGAGCCTCAAGGCATGTATAAACATGGCTGGTATCACATCGCCCATGACGGTGACTTAACCTCGGAGCTGACTCCAATCGAGTTCGGAACGCTGCGTTTGATGTGTGTCCGCACGCCACAGGGTATCGGCGTCTACGATGCCATCTGCCCGCACCGCGGCGCTCACCTTGCTTACGGCGGTCAGCTGGCGGACGAGCACGTCCTTTGCCCTTTTCACGGTTACAAGATCCGTCTGGGAACGCCGGTCGGCCAGGAATTCTGCGTGCGGCCGTACCCCACACTGACCGTCGGCGGCATGGTCTTCTTTCGGCTGTCGGATGCGCCTACTCCGGACTTGCCCGCGTTTCTCGAGCAGTTCGGTCAGAGCCACGCGATCATCCCCGGCTTCGAACTGCAGGTGCGTACGTCGCTCGAAATGATTATGGAGAACGGATTCGACAGCCTGCATTTCAAGTACGTGCACTCTATTTCCAACGAACCAGATTTTGAGCTCGAGCAGGGATCGTTCGGCGAGCTGGCGGTGGGCGGCTTGTTCGAGTTTCCGAACTGGGACTTCCGCAAAAACGCGCTCGTCGTGGGCCGCGCACGCTACCGAGGCTGCGTGTTCAGTCCCGGGGTCGGCTTCGGGTCGCTCGCAGGCGACGACCCTTTCAATTACACGGTCATCACGACGGCCACGCCGCGGGCCGAACCGGGCACGTCGACCGTGCGCGTCACTCTGGCCATTCCCCGCGGCAATCCGGATCAGCCCGCGCCGCACCCGATGCTCGTCAAAGGACTGCTTGCTCGGATGCGCGAGGGAATCGAGAAAGACCAGCAGATCTGGGACCACATGAGCCTCGACATGCCCGTACGCTGGACTCCGCGCGATGCCCCGGCGATCGAGCTGAACCGGTTCTGTGAACGCTTCCGAGCGGACTTGCCACATTGACCCCGGCGCGTCACCCCACCGGGAAACCGTCGGCGAGCCACGTCAGAAGGAGCGCGATCAACAGTCCGGCCAGCAGCCACGGCCCGTACGCTCGGCGGGCAGGCAGCGACGTCTCGCCGGCGTAGGGGCCAGCGTAGTCGCTCCAGACGAACCGGATCATGAACGCCCAGAAGAAACCGATGTACGATCCCCAGTACGCGAAGATGGCCATCCAGGCACCTTCCGAACCCTGCCAGACGGCCAACACGGTCAGCCACAGGTTGTTCGTGAAGTACGGCACCAGGCACATCGCCACGCCCAGCCAACGCCGATCGTGCGTCCGCGTCATGTCGCCGTAAGTGAACTGGTGAGCGGCGCGACCCATCCAGAAATATCCCCACACCGTCCCGCCGCCGCCCACCGCCCCGATCGCCATGCGCACGAGCAAACCGCCACCCAGCAACATCACCACCCGCGCCCAATCGCCCAGCGCTTCCGGCGATGCTCGCAGTGGATCAATGAACAAATAGCCGAAGCCCATGAACAGCGAGTACGCCGTCAGATAGAACAGAAACAATCGCAGCGCGGCGCGCGATGAGCGATGCCAGAGAGCGACACCGGCCAAGGCTAAGGCGATGTTCGCCAGTGCCG
>JBFWYF010001080.1:0-2690 GCA_050186685.1 Pirellulaceae bacterium | reverse complement strand
TACCGACGCGATTGTCGGTGGCAGTTGACTTATCCGTTTGAGCGCCAACAAGGCTCGGCGCGGCGGCGATGAGAATTCCTGCGACGAAAAGCAGAGCCAAGGTCGTGATGCAACAGGCGTTTCGGTTCAACATTATGAGCAACCCTAATCTTTGATTCTCGATCTACGGAACGTAGTTGGCGCTGGTGTCTTTGCCGTAGCCGCAGCCCTGGTAGGTGCAGTGCAAGTCGTCGCGAATGATGGCGGCCCACCCGCCCGCTCGCCCTGTATCTAACACCAGATTCTCGGTCAGCACGTTCGTTTCGAACTTCCAGCCTTTCGGCAGGTTCTTCAGCTTGCTGCCCAACTCGTGCAGGTTGTCGGGGGTCAGGCTCGCATCAACCGCCTTGGTATATTCCTGCAGGACCCATGTCGCGCCCCCTGGCTCGCGCAGGAGGTACACCGGCTTGCCCGCGTGAAAGGTCCAGATGGTGTTGCGCTGGATCAGCGATGGCACGTAGGCGCTCTGGAACTGGGTCATCATTTCGGCCCCGGTCATGTCCCCGGCCCAGTTCATGTTGACGCCATGAAAATCAACACTGTCGCCTCCGGCGTAATCCACTTCGTCCATCATCCAGAAGCGGCCGCTATTGACAGCGCATTGATCCACTTCTAGCTCACGGGCCAGCCGCTCCGGATCGATTAACTTGTAATCGTCTGGGCCGACCGGGAGGGACGCCGCCGTATAGACGTGCGCCCGTTGGGTCTTGCCGACGCCGACAAACGCGCCCAGTCCACAGAACGCGGCACCGCGGGTGTTGTTAGCATGGACTCGACGAGTGGGACCAGTCTTGAGTTTCACGGAAAGTCTCCTTGCATGGCGTCTTACGGGATGTAGTAGTTGGCACTCGTATCCGCGTCGTAGCACATGGCCACGTAGGTGCAGTACAGGCCGTCGCGGGTGATCGACACCCGCATATCAGACTTCGTCATGTCGGGCACGAAGTCGCGATCCAGGTACTTAATCTCCCTCGTCCAGACGCGAGCCGCAGTGAGCGCGTGATATCGCCGTTTCCAGTCCGGCCGTACCACGCCACATCAATACCTACTACTGCATCTGTTTCTTCATAAACTCCTCGACGATCCTGGCTTGCGCAGCTAACCCGCCGGCGGTGCTGAACTGGAGTATCTCGGCCCCTTCTTTCGACTTGAAGTTGTGCGGAGCTGGCCAGTAGCAGCATTCCCCAGCGCGGCAAACGTCGATGGTCCCGTCGAGGTAGATGACTTCCAACGTGCCCTTCAAGACGTAAGCCCAGTGTTCAACCCCGCACAGATCGTGCGCGAGTCCCTTTCCCTTCAGAATGTCTGTGAAGTCGGTGCCCGGAGCAAAGATGTGGTAGGCACACTGCATGCCGCCCCAGTTCTCCTCCCAAATCTTGAGGCCCGGGGTGTTCTGAGTGACGATGTCGTCTACAGGGCGCATTTCTGTCAATTTCTTGTGCATGCGACTATTCCTCTTTGTGTTTGTGCCTCACCGGACTGGCGGTGATGGCGATTCGTTTAAAGCCAGGCCCGTTCGCCTGGTCAGGCTTGCACCGTGGTGGGGAGACCGCTGGCCCAGCAACACCCATTTTGAAGAATGGTGGGAACAGAGCACCATTCGCAAAACTACGACAACGGCATTGCGCTTTGCGCAATAGACCTGACGCCAACAAAGGTTGTGAGCGTCGCCCTACTCGATTGAAATGAGTCCGCTGCGAATGGCGAATTGGACCAGTTCCGCGGTGCTCTGGAGCCCAAGCGACTCCAAGATGCGAGCCTTATGAGCCTCCGCCGTTCGGACAGAAATCTTCAGCGCGGCCGCAACTTCTTTGGCAGAAAGCCCTTCGGCTATCAGTTGCAGAACTTCGCGCTGACGCACGGTCAGCCGCGTCGTCGAATCACCTGACTGTGCATCACCTCCGCGATAGGAATCCAGTAGTTCCCCTGCAATCAAAGGGGTGATGTAGGTTTTACCCTGGAGTGCCTCCCGAATGGCGGTCACCAATTCCGAAGAGACGGAGTGCTTGAGTACGAACCCCGCGGCCCCGGACTCCATCGCGCGGCGAGCGTAGGCCACGTCCTTGTGCATAGTTAGAAATACGATCTTGGCTGACACACCCGCCGATCGCACGAGCGCGGCAGCCTCGATGCCATTGAGCGACGGCATGCTGATGTCGGCCACGATTGCGTCGGGTAGATGTTCTTTCGCCGCCGCAATCAGCTGGCGGCCATCGGAGACGACCGCGACGACCTCGAACTCAGGTTCGAGGAGGCTGCGGATTCCCTCAGCGAGAATCTGATGGTCATCAGCAATCAAGATGCGGGCACGGGTCATTGAGGGCATCCCTTCAACGGCGCGCGAACATCGACCGTTGTCCCCCGACCGACGGCCGATGTAACCGAGAACTTTCCCTCAATAAACGCCACCCGCTCCGCCATGCTGGAGAGCCCCAACCCCGGCTGACTGCGTTCATTTTCCAGGTCAAAGCCAATGCCGAAATCCTCGATCTTCAAGACGACCTCCGACCCGATGACGTCCAGGATCACGATGACCTCGGCAGCGGCGGCGTGCTTGGCGACATTTCTTAAGGCTTCCTGTGCGACACGATAGAGGCACAGCGCGACTTCGGCGGGCACCGTTTCTGGCAGTAAGCCCGGACAGTAATCCA
>JBFWYF010001079.1:0-2694 GCA_050186685.1 Pirellulaceae bacterium | reverse complement strand
ACAGTGCGGCCAGGCGGGGGTGTCCTCGCTGTTCGCCGGTATCGCCTCGCCCGACCCGCAGGTCCGCGAGAACACGCTCGTCGCGCTGGCGACGCTGGGCCAGAGCGCTCAATCGGCCGCTGCGCCGCTGCTGCAGCTGTTGTCGGACGCTCGGCAGTCGGACTGGCATTTGGCGGCGTTGAACGTACTGAAGGCCGTCCATCCCGATCATTCGGCCGCCGAGCCGTTAGCTAAACGCGTACTTGATCGTACGCAACCGGTCGAAATGCGGATCGCGGCCGTGATGGCGCTGGGTGAAATCGGCCCGGCCGCGGCAGAGGCGAGCCCGCAATTGGTCGAGTTGTTGCAGCGTCCAGACGAGGACGCTCAACTCCGCGCCGCGGTCGCGGTCGCGATCAGTCGCGTCGATACCGGATCCCTGGACTCGCTGCGCAAGGCACTCCAGGA
Source organism: Pirellulaceae bacterium (assembly GCA_050186685.1). GTDB lineage: Bacteria > Planctomycetota > Planctomycetia > Pirellulales > Pirellulaceae > CAZFLF01. The sequence goes on along the minus strand of JBFWYF010001079.1, from coordinate 2,247 downwards.
CGCTCACGGACTCGTTCGTATTGCCGCAGCCTGGTGTCTTGGCCAGCGCGACCCGCGCGACGCCGAAGCCCTTTCCTGTCTCGTGCGCGAGTTGGGCGACGATGAGTTTTCCGGCTATGCGGAAGATGCCCTCGTATTGCTTGGCGAACCGGTCACCGCGCCGCTAGCCGCCATCGTGCGTGACGAACTGGGAGAACGTCCGGCCCGGCAAGCGTCCGTTCGGGTGCTGGGGCGCCTTGGCGCGACGGGAATTCCTCACCTGGTCGAACACCTGGCCGACCAGGACGAGCAGGTGGCGGACGAAGTCCGCCATGCGTTCTATAACCTGGCCAACGCCGAAAATCTTCCCGTCTTGATCGAGACCTGGCAGACGCGTTCGGCCAAACTGGCGGAGCGGCCCGAGGACCCACGCAGCCAGACCATTGTGGCCAGGTTGCGGAGAATCATCCTGGACGTGAGCGGCGAGCAGGGAGGACCGGGTGGCGCCCCCACGGCGACGGATCCCATCGTGGCGCCGTCCCGAGCGGAAGCCGCGCCCGAGACAGAGCCCGCTGGGGGCACCGCGGCCCCGGACCCGGCGGCACCGGCCGCCGCGGCGGCACCCGAGACAAACCGGCTCGACGACGCCCCAACCCCCATCGCCCCAGCCAGTCCGGTGCGGGCGCAAGGGGCTATGGAAACTCCCGTGTACAAACAAGTGAAGGTCTTTTTCGGCACGAATCGCCAGCCACTGGGCCCCGCTAATCGGGTCGCTGTCGATTGGCAAGTCTTGCTCCCGGTACTGGGGATGAGCAGCCTGACGATGCTGCTGTGTTCCGTCGGATTTGCCCTGTCGCGGTCGCCCATTAAGGCCGTGCTGGCGGCCCTGGGGCTGGTCGCCACGCTGTCGCTGGCTTACACGGCGGCGTATCAGCCTGTGCCCACCTTGGTCCCGTCGATGGCGTCGGAGCGTTACGGTCCCCAATACGGCACCGAGCGGAGCAACGAATTGGCCGTAGGTACGTGCGAGGTGTCGATCCCCGCGACGCACCAATACGGGGAACTGGAGGCTCCGTCGGTATTTAAGCTGGAGTTTCGGCAGGATCCGAATCGGCACATTCTCGTGCAGAGTGTGCGTGCCACGAGTCGCGATGCCTTCTATGCCGAATTGAAAAGCGATCTCGCCCAGCGAGGGTCCAGGGTACTCGTGTTCGTGCATGGCTATAACGTCAGCTTCGACGACGCGGCGCGCCGCACGGCACAGATGGCGGAAGACCTCAAGTTCGCCGGTGTCCCGCTGTTTTTCAGCTGGCCGTCGCAGGGCAATTGGTACGAATACCGATCAGACGAGAAGCAAGTCGAACTGGCGATTCCCGCGCTGCGTGAATTCCTGACCGAAGTGGGCCGGAGGAGTGGCAGCGATTCGATCCATTTGATCGCCCACAGCATGGGAAGCCGTGCCTTGACGGCGGCCCTTCGCGAACTGGCGGCCGAAGCGGGGTCCTCCACGCGGTTCAAGCAGGTCGTGCTGGCCGCGCCGGATATTGACGCGGATGTCTTCCGCGAACGTATTGCCCCAGCGATGGCTGCCGCAGCCCAGCAGGTGACGCTGTACGCGTCCTCCAATGATCTGGCCTTGGTGGCTTCCCGCGTCTTCAACAGCGGGGATCCGAGAGCAGGGGACTCTCACCGCTTGTTGATCCTGCCCGGAATAGAAACCGTGGACGTCTCCGATGTCGACACCAGCCTGCTGGGGCACTCGTACTACGGCGACAATCCCACGGTGCTGACCGATCTCCGAGAACTGTTGTTGAACGCGCTGCCGGCGGCCCAGCGTGCGGGCTTGGTTCCCCTGGGGTCGGACGACCAGCGTTACTGGGGGTTGCGGCGGCTGGACACCGCTCGCGCCACAGAGGCACCCTCCGATACGCAGCTGCCTACGCGTTAGGGCGGCTGTTCACGCATCGGGGCTATACACCAGTTGGCATGCCGAGCCGGCGGGCTATCTTCCGCAAGAGTCAGGCAGACGTGCATGGCGCCCCGGGGAGTATCCCGCAGAGGCCGCGGAGATCGCGGAGTCTGGCAGGGACCTGTGTGGCTTCCTCAGCGGTCTCGGCGGCCTCTGCGGGATATGCTTCTGCCTTGTGCCGCCCGGAAGTGAAACGCAGATAGCGCAGAACACGCCGACGGCCGCAGAGAATGCCGGGAACGACGATCGCCGTTCACGTCTGGCTGAGCCTTCTCTGCGAAAATCTGCGACCTCCGCGT
>JBFWYF010001078.1:0-2694 GCA_050186685.1 Pirellulaceae bacterium | reverse complement strand
CCATGCTCGGCTCCCAGGCGTGAATCGCTTGGGCTTTTAGCTTCGTGCCGTCGGCCAGCTCCACGGTAAAGCGGTGACCTTCCCCGATGACATGCAGGTTGCTGGCGATCAGCCCCTCGGCCGCCACAACGAAGCCCGTGCCCAGTCCCTCGTCGCCGCCGTCCCGTCCCGCCAGTGAAATCGAAACCAGCGAGGAACGCACACGCTGGGTTAGCTCGGTGACCGAATACGCGGGCGGCTCGGATGGGGCAGCGGCCGGTGCGTCTGCGGGTGAGTCGGTAGCGGGAGAGGGCGCTGCGCTCCCTGCCCCGGGCGTCGCGGCGCCCGAAGGGTTGGCCGTCGCCGGACTGTCGGCTTGCGCGTCAGTCAACCAGCCAGCGGTCAACCAGCAGAGCGTCCAGACAACCGAAAGTGCGACCCCGCAGCGACGGTCGGTTCGCGAACGGTCAGGACCCATGCATCTGAGGAACGTACTGTGGATCATGCGTGGAACGCGCCTCTACGGAAAGAATCACAAACCCCCCGCGCATTTTTCGGCAGGGGGCCGTCGGTTCCGTCAGGCCAGCCAATCGTGGATCACTCGTCCGCCCTGATCGGTCAAGCGAACGTCGAGTCCCTTGAACCGCTGACTGAATCGGAAATGATCGAATCCGAACAGATGTAAGATTGTCGCATGGAAATCGTTGATGTGAACCGGGTCTTTGATCGGATTCCAACAGATTTCGTCCGTCTCGCCATACACCTGGCCGCCTTTCAGTCCGGCTCCGGCCATCCAGACACTGAAGGCGAACGGATGGTGGTCGCGGCCGACTTTGTTCGGCTGACTGCCTCCCCGGTTTTCCCAGATCGGCGTACGGCCGAACTCACCCGCGAAGATCAGCAGGGTCGAGTCGAGCAGCCCGCGCTGCTTCAAATCCTTAAGCAGGGCGGCCAGCGGCTGGTCGGCCATGCCGGCGTTGTACGTCAGTTCGTCGTCGACATTGCTGTGATGATCCCATGAGGCGTGCACCAGTGTCACGAAGCGAACGCCGCGCTCGATCAGCCGGCGCGCGAGCAGACAGTTCGTCGCGAACTGGCGATAGACATGTGGCCCCCCGCCTCGAAAATTGTACTTTTCCGGTTCCTTGCGCGTCACACCGTACATGTCCAGCGTGGCCTGGGTTTCATCGCGAAAATCGACGAGTTCCGGGGCCGCGGCCTGCATGCGAAATGCGAGCTCGTACGAAGCGATCCGGCTGGCGATTTCCGAATCCTGGATCGCATCGTAACGGTGACGGTTCAACTGGGTGAGCGCTTCCAGCCCGCGCTGCTGCACGTCCCGATCGATCCCCGGCGGGCTGCCCAGGTTCAGCACCGGCTCCCCGTCGCTGCGGAAGAGGACCCCTTCGTAGCTCGACGGCAGAAAACCGCTTGTCCAATTCGATACCCCGCCACTGCTCCCGCGCCCGGCCGTCAGGACCACGTAACCTGGCAGGTCTTCGGTTTCACACCCCAGCCCATACGTCAGCCACGCTCCCATGCTCGGCCTTCCGAAGCGGGCTACGCCGCTATTGAGCATCAATTGAGCAGGATGGTGATTGAAAGCATCCGTGTGCATGGAACGCACGAGCAAGATATCGTCCGCACACTCACCGACATGAGGCAACAGGTCCGATAGCTGCATGCCGCATTGGCCATGTGGCTTGAATTTTCGCACCGACCCGCCAAGCACCGCGGAATCCTTCTTAATGAAGGCAAACCGCACGTTCTTGACGAGCGACTCAGGGACCTTCTGGCCGTGCAACTCGTTCAATTTCGGCTTTGGGTCGAACAGATCGAGCTGGCTGGGTGCGCCAGCCGGTAAGAAGAAGATGCACTGCTTCGCCCGCGGCGCGAAATGAGGCGGCAGGGGTGCCAAGGGATTGTGGCGGCGCGGGTCGTCGGCCTCCAGAATCCCGTCTTGGGCCAGCAAGGACAGCAGGGCCGCGGCGCCCAGCCCCGAAGCGGACGAGGTCAGGAACTTGCGGCGAGCATGCAGCAGCGCAGCGGATTGGGGAGACATCGCTATTCCCTCGTAATGAACTCGTCGAGATTCAATAACACGCGTCCGACCGCGGTCCAGGCCGCCACCTCCGCGACCGATGTTCCGGTGGGCGGAGCCTGCTTGCCCGTCACTTCCGCTGCAGCATCCGGCTGCTGCTGGTACTTGGCCAATTGGAACGCAAACAGCGAAGCGAGCTCGGCCCGCTCGGTCGCGTCTGGCGCGCGCGCCAAACACGCGGTAAAAGCGTAGGCGAGCCGCTCATGGAGAGTCTGCTCGGCACCGCCGCTGTCCGCCACTTCGCGAATGACACGCCGGCCCAAGGCCTGTGCACATTCGAAGAACACCGGATCGTTCCACAATGTCAAAGCCTGCAAAGGCGTGTTGCTCGATTCACGCCGCGCGCTGCATTCATTCGAGTCGGGCGAGTCGAATGTCATCAGCATCGGATAGGGCGAAGTGCGTTGAAAAAAGGTGTATAAAGCGCGGCGATATCGATCCCCGCCCTGGCTCTCGACCCACTTGGCGCTGTTAGCATAGGTCAAGTTGGCATATTCGGCCGGCAGAGGCGGGCGGACACTCGGACCACCTACCCGAGGATCCAACAGACCGCTCGCAGTCAGCGAGAGGTCGCGTATCAATTCGGCTTCCACTCGGCGTCGATTCTGCCGAGC
>JBFWYF010001077.1:0-2695 GCA_050186685.1 Pirellulaceae bacterium | reverse complement strand
TGGATATCGGCGCAGCGCTGGCTGCGGGCGTGACCACCAGCCTGCTGGTCGGCACCGCGTCGTTCAACGGTCTGCCGGTCTCGACCACCCACGTTTCGGTCGGCGCGCTGGTCGGCACCGGGCTCAATGGCGGTGGCGGCGTGGATCGCCAAGTCATGACGAACATCGTGCTGTCCTGGATTGTCACGCTGCCGACGGGCGCGCTGGTCGGCGCAATACTTTATGTCTTGGTGCGTTGAAGGGAGAATTTGCGCATCCGGTGGCTCCTTTTCCTGTCCACCCATAATTCCGCACGCAGAATTCTACCGGAGGGTCCGATGAACCGATGAACCGTCCGGGCGGGTAGTGTACCACCGTGACGTGCCATCCCGGTACGGGAGTGATCCGACCCTGTTCGACGCGATCGCGCGCTCATGATGGGGCCGTCACGGTGACGCGTGCGCCGGCAACGATGGACGAGCGCCACTTTTCGCGCTCAGCGAGGCAGGCTTCGAGGAAGAAGACATCGTGCTGGCCAAGTTGATCGTGGTCTACTTCGACTTCGTCAACCGGGTCTCCGCTCCCGATTCATCCTGGCGCGGATGCTTGGCGCCATAGCCGCCAACAGCGCGTTTAAGTGGCTCCAGCGCCCGAAGGCCTCGCACCGCAAACGCACAATGCCGACCAGGCCTCCACGGTGGATGGCTCGTCTGTCGCCGTAACCTTTGCGGCCCGTGACCGAACTCATTCATAGATGGCGCCGACTTGGCCAGTTGCAGTGCAGTCTGCAACTCCCTCCAACGCCACCCGCCCCTTGGTGGTCGAGTCGGCGCCATCACTCGCGAAGCACCCGGATCCAGCCGAGAGGTCCGTTTTGCGAACGTCTGGTCCAATAAGGACAGGAGGATCTGATGAGCATGGTTTACAAGATTCAAGCAGGCGCAATGATGCCCTCGCTCACGGTGCCGAAGGTCGGTGGTGGGGAAATCACGATTGGGTCCTCTGTCGCTTGGCAGATGGTGGTGGTCTATCGCGGCAAGCACTGCCCGATCTGCCGGACCTATCTCAAGACGCTCGACCGGCTACTTGACGACTTTCACGGGATCGGGACTGAGGTGATCGCGGTCTCCGGAGATCCCCAGGAAAAGGCCGAGAGCGAGGCGGCCGAGGAACGCTGGCGCATCCCCATCGGCTACGGGTTGTCCGTCGATCAAATGCGAATGCTTGGTCTCTACATCTCCGAGCCGCGCTCACCTGAAGAAACCGACCGCCCCTTCCCTGAGCCCGGCCTGTTCATCATCAACCCGGACGGGCGGCTACAGATCGTCGATATCTCCAATGCACCCTTCGCGCGGCCCGAGCTACATGGCGTCCTGAACGGGCTGAAATTCGTGCAGGAGAAGAACTACCCGATCCGTGGAACGGCGGAATGAGCGTCGGTGACCCCTGACTATCGACTCACGGGTGCAGGTGCTGAGGATCTTCGACATCGGTATGAGAGGATTGCACCGTTCTACGATCTGCTCGATCTACCCTTTGAATATGGCCGGTATCGTTCGATACGGCCGCTCCTCTTCCAAGGGCTATCGGGCCGGCTTCTTGATGCCGGTGTCGGAACCGGCCGGAATATGCAGTTCTACCCTGCCGGGTCCGAAGTCGTTGGACTGGATCTCAGCCCGTCGATGTTGAAACGCGCCGAGCGCCGGCGAGCCCTGTCGCCGGCATCAGTCCAACTCATGCAAATGGATATCTCGCGTCTGGCCTTCCCGAACGCATCGTTCGACGCCGCCGTCGCAACGTTCGTGTTCTGCACCCTGCCGGATGAACTTCAATTGCCTTCGCTGCGAGAGTTGGGCCGCGTAGTGCGCCCTCAGGGCACGATCCGGCTGCTCGACTACACCCGCCCGCGGGGACACCTCCGGCAAATGGTCACCCGCCTTTGGGAGCCCTGGGTGGGATGGGCCTTTGGTGCTAGTTTTGATCGCCCGACCGAGCAACTAATCTCCGAGGCGGGCCTGGTGCTTACCTCGTCGTACTTTATCGTCGACGACCTCATAAGGCTGACCGAGGCGAAACCCGCCGCCTAATGTGGCCGTCATCCCGCGCAGCATGACAGCTTTGCGACCTCCTTGTCGAACGCCAGCGCTGCAAGCTTCAGGCCCTCCACCGTGGTCAGATATGGGAATATCGTGTCCGCGATCTGCTGTACGGTCAGTCCGCCGCGGATCGCCATGACTGCGGTCTGGATACTGTCGGCGCCTTCCGGGGCGAGGATATGGGCGCCGAGCAGCCTGCCGTCGTCGGCGTCCGCGACGAGTTTGATCAGTCCCCGCGTGTCGCGAGCGGCGAGCGCACGCGGCACCTGGTCGAGCGTGATCGTCGAAACGCGGATATTGCGCCCCGCCGCGCGTGCCGCGGTCTCGGTGAGGCCGACGCTCGCCACTTGGGGGTCGGTGAATACGATGGCCGGCATCGCCGCGTTGTCGTAGCGAAGACTGTCGCCGTTGAGGGCGTTCTTGGCTGCGAGCTTCGCCCCGTAAGCGGCCATATACACGAACTGATCTCGACCCGTGACGTCACCGGCGGCGTAGATGCCGGCGCGGGTCGTGCGCATGCGGTCGTCGACGATGATCGCGCCTTTCGAAGAGAGCGAGACGCCGAACTCGGGCAAACCCAGGCCATCGATGTTGGGCGCTCGTCCCGAGGCGACCAGGAC
>JBFWYF010001076.1:0-2697 GCA_050186685.1 Pirellulaceae bacterium | reverse complement strand
CCGCACCTGGCCCGGGCAAAACGCCGCCGGAATGCGATTCCCACGCGGTTTGGAACTGGCTCCGGGGGCGATCCTGGCAACTAGCGGGCCCGGCAGCGCAGCTTTTGGCGACTACGAATTAGTGGAAGAGTTAGCCCGTGGCGGGATGGGGGTTGTCTACCGGGCCCGTCAGGTAAGCCTGAACCGCCCGGTGGCGCTGAAAATGATTCTGGCCGGAGCACTCGCATGCGACGAGGATGTGCGCCGGTTTCGAGCCGAGGCCGAAGCAGCTGCTCAGCTGGATCATCCCGGTATCGTGCCCGTCTACGAAGTGGGAGTGCGGGAGGGGCAGCATTACTTCACGATGCCGCTCGTGCTCGGCTGTAGCCTGGCCGAGGTGCTGCGAGATGGGCCGCTGCCCGAGCGCATCGCGGCTTGGCTTCTTGCCGGCATCGCGGAAGCGGTGGCTCATGCACACCATCACGGCGTGATTCATCGCGACCTGAAACCAACGAACATCCTGCTCGAGCATTCAGCGCCGGCGTCGATAGACGCTGCGCCAGACAGGGCCGCGAGCGTCAAGCGGGCGTTGCTGGCGGCTGAAAGCGATGGGGGGGCTCTCGTGCGCCCCCGCGTCGCCGACTTTGGGCTGGCTAAGCAATTGTCCGGGGGCGTTGACCTGACGGAAAGTGGACAGATCGTGGGAACTCCCAGCTACATGTCTCCCGAGCAAGCGCGAAGCGGGACGCCGCGGTCGCTGGGTACCGCCGCCGACATCTACTCCCTGGGCGCGATCCTGTACCACATGTTGACGGGTCGTCCGCCGCATCAGGGCGCCACTCCCGCGGAAACGCTGGGACTGCTGCGCGATGCGGAACCGGTATCTCCGCGATGGCTTAATCGCAGCCTGTCCCGCGACATCGAGACCCTGTGCCTGAAGTGCCTGGCCCGAGAGCCCGAGGATCGGTATGCCTCGGCGGACGAGCTGCATGACGAACTCCTGCGGTATTTGCACGGCGAGCCGCTGCGGACGCCAGGTCTCCGCTTCTGGGAACGCCTCACCCGATCGCTCGCACCCCGTCAGGCGGAAGAGCACTTCCGCGACTGGGGGCTGGGGCTGATGGCCTTCGGCCTGGTCATCCTGGCGTCCCACGTGGCGATACAGTTCTGGGAAGGAACTTTGGCCAACCGGACGGTGGACTATCTTCTGTGGCGCAGCGTCATGTTCGCCGGGCTCGTGGCGCTACTCGTGCGGCTGCGGCGTCTGACGCTGTTGCCAGTCAATAGCGCGGAGCGGCGAGTATGGGTCGTGTGGCTCGGCTACCTGGCGTCGGTCGGGGCCATGAATGCGGTCCGCTGGGTCCTGGGTCATGACCAACGCGAATCGTACGCGTTGTTCGCGGTCCTCGCGGGATTCGGGTTCCTGGTAATGGGCGGACAAGTCTGGCGAGGCAGCTACGCGATCGGAATGCTGTTCCTGCTGTCCGCCCCTGGGCTAGCCCGGTTCACTGCGTGGGCTCCCCTGGCGAGTGGCGTTCTGTGGGCCGGGGCCCTGTTCACCTTCGGCTGGTACTACGCTGGTCAGGGGCCGATGTCCCGATCAGGCTCTGTCCGCCCTGAACCGCTTGAACGCCCTTCGTAGATCGGCGCTGTGCACGACAAGTTCCCTGGGGGACGGAGCGAACCGCTCCGGCCGTCCGACGGAAGCGACGGAAAGGGCAGCCGGAATGTGGACTGATTTCGAAGCATCGCGCGCCCAGGATTCTCCGGATTGACGCTTAGATCCTTAGTGGTCGAATGCAATTCCATCCTGATCTCGCGCCGTACAAGGCCCTTACTGGAGGCAATTTCCATGAATTCCCCCATGCCCGCAAGCTGGCAAAACCTGGCGTCACTGCTGCTCCTCTTGGCACTTGGGTCCCGGCAGGCCATGTCGGATGAAGACGCGGTCCACCAAGCGTACCGGGCCCGGATGGCTGGAAAAATCGATGAGGCCCGACAACGGCTCGAGCCCGCGCTGGGCGAAGGGCCCGGCCAGGCGTTGGCGTGGTTTGAGCTGGCACGGCTCAGATTCCAACAGGATGGTCAGTCGCTGGACTCAGCCGCCGCCGCGATCCAGCGGGCGGTCCAACTGGCGCCGGATGAGTCGCGGTATCACCGCTGGTCCGCCCGCATCGCGCTTTATAACGGCATTCTGAAAAGTCACCAGCGAGGGGATGTCCAAGGCGAGTTTCGCAGGGCCGTGGCCGCGGCGGAACGGGCCGTGGTGCTGGCTCCCGACGACCACGAGGCTCGGCGCATGCTCGTGTCACTTTATGGCAATAATCCGCCGGAACTGGGCGGAAACCGGGACAAGGCCGAACAACACGTGGTGGCACTCGAACGACGTTCGCCCATCGACGGAGCCGCGGCGCGGTGCGAGTTCGCGCTGGCGGCGCAGCCCGACAAGAAAGTCTTGCTCTGGCGGGAGGTGGCCGAGAAGTTGCCGACCGAGGCGCTCGCGCAGGAGCACCTTGCCATCCAATATGCCTGGACAGGAAATATCGACGAAGCGGCCCGGCATGCGGAACGAGCCCTGGCGCTGAATCCCCAGCGGGCCCATGTGTGGCTGGAGTTGTCCCGCGCCCTCGCATTGCAGAAGCAATGGGAGCCCGCCGAGAAGTTCGCCCGAGCGTATCTCGAGGCTGCTCCGCCACCGCCCCTCGCCTTACGAGCGTG
>JBFWYF010001075.1:0-2698 GCA_050186685.1 Pirellulaceae bacterium | reverse complement strand
CGCTCTTCCGATCTTAGATTTCCTGGCGACGCTTCTCGACAGTCCGCAAGGCGATCTGGAGCCGGCTGGCGATGCACTTATGAGGCGTACAAAGCAGCAGGTGCTGCATGACTTGCCGGTGGGAATCCGATAATCTCGCCAAGCGGTCCCGAGCCAACTGCTGCCGGCACAATTGGTCGACTTTGTCGCGCGCTTTCTGTAGCGCCGTGCCGACTTCTTGTCTTAACAGCTCCATCGAGACGGGCTTCTCCAGGACGGACAGCAGGCCGCTCCGCACGGCTTCCACCGCGAGCGGAATATTCAAATGTCCGGAGATGAGGATACTCGGCACTGGCCAAACAGTCCGCCACAGCTCGTAGACCAAGTCCAATCCGTTTTGCACGCCCAGACGCAGGTCCGTTACGAGGCACGCGGGAACATCGTGAATCAAGCGCGCTCGCAGCTCGTCGGCGGACGAGCAGCACACGACCGATCGGCCATCCCCTTGCAGGGCCCGTGCCAGGAAGTTCAGCGTCGGCAGTTCGTCGTCCACGATCCACACGTCCGAAGCAACGGGCAGACGCATCTTCCTCTCCCAACAAAACGGACCGATCCTCAAATGGCGTCTCTCATTTCTATCGGCGCTCGCCCGGGGTGCGCTTCAGCGTGCGTTCGAGGCGGTCTTCCACACAGTCGAGGCTTAAGTCCTCGTCTCCAAGGTAACACGGGCCCGTCACCTCGAAACGTCAGTCAGGGTGCCTAAAAGCGCACGCTCGCCTGGATTGACGGGCAGATCACCCGACCTAGCTTTTCCTGACCAGACGACGCACGGCACTTCGCTAACCGACAAACTGGCCGTCTCCCGCGTCATTCCGCCAGGAAGAGGTGATCCGGCTCGGCCGACAGCCCGGTCGACGCCCGCAATCACCCGCAGGAAATTCGCTCATGAACCTGGATTTGGCCCAATTTCACCAGGCGTTCTACGAGGAAGCAGCGGAGCACCTGGACCTGCTCGAGCAGGGTTTGCTGCGTCTGGAGAACGAGCCGCATGATCAGGAGCTGATCAACGACATTTTCCGCTCCGCACATTCGATCAAGGGCACGAGTGCCGCGCTGGAGCTGGGCGACATCGCCGGCTTCACCCACCACCTCGAGACGCTGCTCGTCAAGTTCCGCGACGGCGAACTGCTGCCCGATGCCGAGCGCGTCCGCCTGTTATTGCAGGCCACCGATGTGCTTTCCGAGATGATCGAATCGTCGAAGGCGGGAACCGACATGCCAGAGGGACGGGAGGTTATTCAGTCGGCGCTCGAGGGGCAACTCGGCGCGATCGCCGCACCGAGCCGGGCGCCGGCTGACCCTCCTGCCACCACTTCCCCATCCGCGCCGCACCTCGGTGGGGCGCCCGAGTCGCCCCAACCAACTACCGCTACGCTCCCCGAACCCGCGCTCGACCATGGCCACGACCATGCTCGAGGCCACACCGACTCCATTCGGGTGTCCGTTACGAAAGTCGAAGAGCTAATCAATCTCGTGGGGGAACTGGTTATCGCCAACTCCATGATGCAGTCGGCCTTATCGTCGGATCGGGGCGATAACCTGCTGCACGAAGCGATGCTGAACATGGATCGCACGACGCGGCAACTGCAGGACCAGGTCATGTCGGTCCGCATGGTACCGCTGGCGAACGTGTTTCGCCGCTATCCACGGATTGTCCACGACCTGGCATCCAACCTGGGCAAGCAAGCCCAATTGATCATCTCCGGCGAAGAAACCGAGATCGACCGCCAGGTAACTGAGGAGATTGGCGATCCACTGACACATCTCATCCGCAACGCCGTCGATCATGGCATCGAGTCACCCGACGTCCGCCGTGTCGCGGGCAAATCACCCGAAGGACGCATTTTCCTCCGGTCCTACCACGAAGGCGGAAGCGTCATGATCGAAGTGGCTGACGACGGCGCGGGAATCGACGTGGCGCGCGTGCGTGAGAAGGCCATTACCCGCGGATTGATCGACCCACACGATTGCCTGAGCGAACAACAGATCTGTGATCTGATCTTTCTGCCGGGCCTATCGACGGCGGCTGTCGTCACCGACGTGTCCGGCCGAGGTGTGGGGATGGACGTCGTACGGCGGAACATTCGAGCGCTGAATGGAGCCGTGTCGGTAACGAACACCAAGGGGCACGGCGCCTGTTTCCGCATCCGGCTCCCGCTGACGATGGCCATTCTGGATGGTCTGACTGTCCGCCTGGGGACCGAGATCTTTGCCCTGCCGCTGCTCAGCGTCATCGAATCGCTGCGACCACGGCCCTCCCAGATCGTGCGCATCATCAACCACGGGGAAGCCGTCCTGATCCGCGGCGAGCCGATCCCGCTGATCTATCTGCATCGTGCCTTTAACATGCCGGCTCACGTGCACCAGGCATCAGACGGGCTGGTGGTCATCGTCGAACAGGAACGAAAACGGTTTGGCATCGTCGTCGACGAGCTGCTGGGGCAACTGCAGATCGTCATGAAGAACTCCGCCACCAACTATCAGCGCATCGAAGGCATCTCCGGGGCGACGATTCTGGGCGATGGACGCGTCGCGTTCATCGTCGATCTGCCCGGACTGCTCCGACTCGTGGGGTGCGCCGGTACCTAGTTATTCAGTCCGTTCCTTCCTCTTAATCAGGAGTCACGCTTGTGAGTGACGACGCACATGCTGCCACGTT
>JBFWYF010001074.1:0-2699 GCA_050186685.1 Pirellulaceae bacterium | reverse complement strand
CGGTGCTACAATTATATGTAAATCAGGATTTTTAGTGGCTGTCTTTGAGGTCGATCGGACTACGGATTTCTCTCTCTGGGACGAGTGGAGGGCGGCGCTAGAAACGCACGCCTTCCACTGTCGTGTGCCACGTCACGAACGTAGGTCCGAAAGTCGAACCCTGAAGCAACGCGTGTCGAAAGCACGTTCGCGACCTGCCACTGATGGCCGTTTACGGCCATTTCCCGGCGCAGGCGGTATGAGGCCCGTGCTTTAGCACGGGTCGGAGAGGGAATCTCATCCAATCGTTCCGACCTGGGACATGAGGCCCGTTCACGGGTCTTTTCGATGTGTCCGCCCCCGCGTGACCCGTGCTAAAGCACGGGCCTAGGACCGCCTTCGGCGGAGAAAGGGCATGAATGCCCTTCAGCAAGTCCGGTAACTCGCGCTCCACGAAGAATCCCCATCCAACCGTGGAAGCGTCTCAACGCTTTCACCAGAGAAGAGGAACCCGCATGAGTTGCGATCCAGTTCGATCGCACCCGTTAACTTCCACGAAGAACCCTTTTTTTACGCTATGATTATCAGGCGTCGCAGGTGTGCCCCCGGCCGGAATAACCGCCCCAGTCAGTACGACAGCACCCCGTTCAATCAAACCCATAAACTACAGCTTCCCATGATGCTTCCCGCCAATTATCAGCTTCGCTTGATGCAGCCTGCGGACTATCAAGAGATCATCGAGATCTGCAAGCTGGTCTATCCGACCGAGAACCCGTACACCCACGACGAGCTCGACGATCATCGGCAGGTGTTTCCGCAGGGGCAGTTCGTGGTCGCCACGCTCGAGGATGACTCGGTCGCGGGAGTTCACTTCACGCTACGGCTGCGGATGTTCGACTTCCACCTGGACGACTCCTGGGACATCCTGACCGCCGGCGGATCGTTTCTCGATCACAATCCGGCAGGTCCGACGCTGTACGGGGCCGACATTATGGTCCATCCGGGCCACCAGCATCATGGCCTGGCCCATGCGCTTACTGACCGGACCCGCTACCTGGTGGAAGACGAGAACCTGTGGCGCATGGTCGGAGCCAGCCGATTGCCCGGTTACAGCAAGCACGCAGCCGACATGAGCATCGAGCAATACGTCGACGCCGTCTTGAACAAAAAGCTCGTCGACCCTGTGCTCAGCGTGCATTTGAAAGATGGCTGGAACGCGATCAAGCCCATCCACGGCTACTTGCAGCACGACGACGAGAGCGCCGGTTGGGCCATGGTCATTCAATGGCTAAACCCGAACTGCCCGCCGCCGGCCGAATTCGATCTGAGCAAGCTGGCTCCGCTTGCGACGTAACAGCCCACGACGTGACAGCGCACGATGTAACAGCGCACGATGTAACAGCACACGGAGACGTCCTCTATCGCAGCCGCTGCATGTAGCGCACGAATTCCTTGTCGGTCTGTTCCAGGTCGATGCCGAAGGCCTTCTGGAATTCCTTCAGCCGTGTCTCCGGGTCATCCTCGACCAGCCACGGCTTCTTCGACATCACGCGCATATATTCCAGGAACTGCTCGGGCTTCTGCCGGATAAGAAAGTAGGTCAGAGCCCAACTTTCGTGATAGGCGTTGTCGGCCTGCCGCGGATCGCGGACCCGTTTGCTGTCGGCGAGCCGCGAACCAAGCGAATTCCCCGGCCGTTGTGAAAGGTATCCTCGAAAGCCGTTCAATCGAAACCGATTGACCGCGCCGATCGTTCGCCAGCCGGCCCGGCTCTTCAGGTCGGGGCTTTCGAAGTACATGGCGATCCCTTCGCTAAGCCACAGCGGAATATCCGCATAGCGCGTCTGCAAGCCGCAGTTGAACGCAAGCTGATGCGTCGCCTCGTGAATGATCGTGGCGACGGTCCGTTCCGCCTCCGGGCGACTGAGCATGGCGTTGATCGCGGCCGCCGATCCCCGGTTCCCTTGCAGCCGAAGCTGTTCAACGCCGGTCAGGTCGTACATCGTGACCCGGTTGGTCCGCATGTTGTAGTAGCCGATGATGCCGTCGGACAGCTCGCCGACGTCCTTCTTCAGATACTCGCGATAACTGGCCTTGTCGGCAAAGACAACGGCCACCAGGGGAAACTCCGGTTCCTCGAGCTGGAACTTTCGCTGCTTCCAATAATTCGTGAAGCCGGCATACAGTCGTTCGAGCAGTGCCCCGCACCACTGGGCATACGCACGGCTGGTGTTGTAGCAGACGATGTAGTTCGCGGTGCTGTGAATCTTGAAGTCGGGGAGCTCGGCCTCGAGCAGCGACTCCATCTCCTTCGCCGTGAAGGGCTTGAACGGCTCTGCGTCCGAATCGACTTTCACCAACTCCTCGGGAGGAACCCGCCACAGCATCCCATCGCGCGACACCAACAGCTTGCCGCCATCCTGGGCCGTCACCAACGTCTGCCCAACGACTTCCACTTCCTTGCCGTCGCGACGGACAATCAGCTTGTCCATTGCCGAGGCGGCCGTCCCGTGCGCGAGCGAAAGCGCGGCCAGCCAGCCAGCCACAAGCCAGAGCGAAATCGGCAATCGAGCGTGGTGCATGCGTTCAGCTCGCAGGAGAAAAAGGGGCTTTCTTCATTCTACCTTCCCCGGCCAGCCCGCCGAATCGCAAAAACCGAGTCGGGAACCGTTCCACCCCTGTTCGGCATCAAAAAGTCGCGAGTTTCGCAGGCATCTCAC
>JBFWYF010001073.1:0-2699 GCA_050186685.1 Pirellulaceae bacterium | reverse complement strand
GTCTCGTCATACACCTGGGCCAGGTGCAATCCGCGACGATGGAGCAGGTTCTCATTCAGCTCGTCCATCGCCTCGGCCAGTCCGTCCATCACGTACAAGACATTCGAACCCGTCTCCCGCATGACATTAATCGCGATAACGGAAGTGCCGAACCGGCGCACCATGCCGTCCGGCTTCTTGTACCCCAACACCACCTCGGCTACGTCCCGCACAAAGACCGGCTTCGAGTCGCGCGTGGCAAGGATGACGCTGGCCACCTGCTCTTCACTGCGGAACTGGCCAGTGGTGCGGACCACCCAGCGGCGTTTCCCCTCCCAGAAATCCCCGGCCGACGTGTCCTTGTTGTGTCCGCGCAAGGCGTTTCGGACGTCGGCGATCGTCAGCTGTCGGGCTGCCAGCCGTTCAGGATCAACGATCACCTGCATTTCCTCTTCCATACCGCCGAGCACGTTCGAATTGGACACGCCGTCGACGCGCTCGAAGCGAGCTTCGATGAAATCTTCCGCGAAGCGTCGTTCCTTGGTGACATCCCGGTCCGGGGGCAGCAAGCTCGCCGCTTCCGGATGCTCTTTCGCGAGCTCCCGCAGGCGATAGAGCAACAAGCCAGGATTCTGCACTTCCCGGATCAGCCGGATGCGTTCGGCAAGCTCCGGATGCGCGGCAGCAAAGTCGGCCAGCGCCTGATCGCTGGGTGGATTCTGCGACAGGATAAACCACGCAATGGGACGATCCGACGAGTTCGACGTGCTGATCACCGGTTCGTCGGCATTTTCCGGATATTCGCGGACCTGCTGCAGACGCGTGTTGACCATCGTCAGCGCTTCGCGCAAGTCGGTGCCGATCGCAAACTCCAAAGTAATCTTGCCATTGGAATCCATGCTTTCGGACGTCATTTTGCGGACCCCCTCGACGCTTTGCAGCTGTTCTTCCTGCTCGAGGATGATCTCGCGCTCCACCTCCTGCGGACTGGCTCCGGGCCAGCGAGTTTCAATGGTCAGGGTCGGAATCTGCACTTCCGGGGTCAGCTGGATAGGCATGGCCCGGATGGCTATCACACCGAACAGCGTCACCAAGATGACACCGACCGCGACCTTCACTGGATTGCGAACGAATGACTCAATGATTTGCATGGATCCCAACCATTCAAAGTCCCACGTCCCGGATTTGCCCGCGGTGGGCGTCCCGGCGTTGCCCCGTGGGAGATTCAGAGTTCCTGCTGCCCAGTTCGGCCTCGATTCCTTGGCTTGGCCAGGCTCTCATCATACTTTGTTCCACGGCCAGTGCGACACCGCGGTTGCGAAGCGCCCCCCGATGTGAATAATCCGCGTAACCTTGGAGCATGTCATGACCGTGATACGATTTGCCGCTACCGCCGTTGTTTTTAGTTCACTGCTTATTTCGGCCGCCGTGCGGGCACAAGCACCTGCCGCCGCGTCCGGCGACTCGCCTCCCATCGAACTAGGGAGTCGACGGGAATTGTTCGTGGACGATTTCCTGATCGACCGGACACAGAATGTCCGCTACGAGCTCGCGCGGCCCCGCGATGAAGGTGTGGCGTTGAAGTTCGACCGGCCCTGGGAAGGCGCGTTCTGCGGATACTGCACCGTGATGGCCGTCGATGGAAAGTTCCGCGTCTACTATCGCGGTCTGCCGACAGCTCAAAGCGACGGAAGCGCCCGGGAATCGACGTGCGTCGCTTTTTCCGACGATGGTATTCACTGGTCGAAACCCGAACTCGGACTCTTCTCGGTCGATGACACCACAAAGAACAATGTCGTCCTTTCGCAAGCGGCACCGTTCACACACAACTTCAGCCCATTCCTTGACGAGCGTCCGGGTGTGCCGGCGACCGAGCGGTTCAAGGCAGTCGCGGGCGTCATGTCCAGCGGCCTGGCCCTGTACGCTTCGCCCGATGGGTTGAAGTGGCAGCGCATGCACGACAAGCCTTTTCTGACGAAAGACCAGGTCCCCTTTCGCTACATGTTCGACTCTCAGAACCTCGCGTTCTGGTCCGCACTTGAGGGGAAATACGTCTGCTTCTTCCGTGTTTTCGAGGACAATATCCGCCGGGTGGCCCGGACCGATAGCACCGACCTTGTCCACTGGTCGCCACCCGTGTTGATGCAGTACCGGCACCGGGGCGGCAGCGCGCCAATCGAGCATCTGTACACCAGCCAGACCCATCCTTATTTCCATGCTCCGCACATCTACGTCTCCCTCGCAGCCCGCTTTTTTCCTGGACGGCAGGTGCTGAGCGAGTCGCAGGCCAAAGAGGTCGGCGTCAATCCCGGTTACTTCAAGGATACGTCGGACGCGATCCTGCAGACGACACGCGGGGGCAACGTGTACGAACGGACGTCGCTCGAAGGATTCATCCGGCCCGGCGTTGGACCGCAGAACTGGGTGTCCCGAACGAACTATCCGGCGCTGAACATTCTGAAGACCGGCCCAACCGAGATGTCGATCTACGTCAATCAGGATTACGCGCAGCCGACCGCCCATCTGCACCGATATTCGGTGCGTCTAGACGGCTTGGCCTCGCTCCGCGCTGGATACAGCGGCGGCGAAGTGGTAACCAAGCCGCTGACATTCGCGGGGCGGCGATTGCTGCTCAATTTCGCGACCTCCGCGGCGGGCGGCGTGCGTGTGGAAGTCCAGGACGCCAAGGGAAAGCCCCTCCCTGGTTTTTCGCTGGATGA
>JBFWYF010001072.1:0-2702 GCA_050186685.1 Pirellulaceae bacterium | reverse complement strand
GAGTGTTCTTGGATGACCACGGAGCCAGGTTGCTATCCGGTCGTGGTGGTTCAACTTCAGCACTCTAGCGCCGCAGATTGGGCATTTTGAAAACACCTGGACGATCTGTGAATAGCTGAGGCGGCAATCCGGGTGTTCAACTACGAATCCTTCCCAAACGCGCTCCTGCCAAAAAAGCAATCGTGTTCCTTCATCCTCAAGCGGTACGCGCATTACAAATCTGGCGTATCGTTTGTCGCCGACGTGGAAGCGGAATCGGTCGCGAATTTCTTGGGGTTCCAACAATTTCCTGTTTCCGCTGCGCGTTTAACTCGTTTTTCGGCGGATCAGTCAACTCCTCGTCCAATGGTGCCGGAATCTGCCAATGCGGCATAGCAGGCTCTTTGAGTCTAACGCGATTCTGACCATCGGGCCAGAAAACCGGCGGGACCGCAGCCCCTGCTTCGGTTGGGCAGCCGCAATACCAACTCGCCGTGCGAGCAAGGGCGGATCGAACCACGGATGGCACGGAGTACACGGATGGGTCGCGTCGAAACCTTATTGGCGCGTCGGGTTGGTTTGCCGGACGCCTGCCAGCGCTGCGTAGTGGTGTGGGCGAACGACCGCCTGAAGGCGGACCTCCAACGGGGAGGGTTATTGCCCGGGGGGGTTTTTGGTGGGCAGAAACCGCTGATCGCGCAACGTGCGGCGGGGTCGGATGTTGCGGCGTCGTTGGGCAGTCGTTGAGCGGCGGCTTCTGAAAGTGAACAGGGGGGGTAATGGTTAATTACTCGCCCGCGAACGGCGGCCTAACGGGGGTTATCCGTCCAGCTATTCGGCCGGCGAGCGGTGGGTTTGTGTCCAACTACACGGTCGCCGCAGGGCACGGCGGCGGGAGACCGCGCGCAGCGGTAGCGCAGCCCGCCAGCGGGGCGAAACCGTGAAACAACCAAGTTGCCAAAGAGCGGGCGCCGGCTGGAGATAAAATAACGCGAATGAACGGCCGGCTGAACGAAGTCCTGGAATTATAACATATATTACAAATTTAGTCAATAGTTGCGGGCGTGAAGAGCGTCGCGCTTTGCCGCGGCGCCGAGTCATTTTTCTGCCCTGCATCTTTTTGCCATGCACATGAACCGCGGACGGAGCTAGCAAAAAGATGAAGGGCAGATAGATAAGACGGGAGCGAGTGACCGCCGGCTAGACTGCGAACTGATTTACCCACCCGGTGAACGAGTGGGGGGCTTCGCACATTGGCGATCGGCGGCCATGCGGCCCTGGGCTGTTGTAGCGCCTGGTAGGGCCTTTGCCACCCGGTCACGTGCTCAAGTCGGTGTCGTCCCAAGTTACCTCGGGCGACACGCACCACGACAGCGAATGCCGCCGCTCGTGGACGGCGCCACCATGGATAATCGGGTGGAAGCCCTTAGGCACGGTGTTACGGCCGAGTTGCGCGTTGCGGACGGCGTTATGGGCACAGTAGAACCGGTACTCCATCGCGATCACATCCTCGGTCGGTCGTGGCGCGGCTTTGGCGACCAATGCATCAATGGTGCCGTCCAGGTCGGGCAGGAACTCGTAGAGCATCGGTTGGATGATATTGTCCCCGATCTGCGACGCCTCCAAGTCGGGTGCCGGCTCGAACCCCAGCACCCACGCCAGCGCCCACATGTTTTCCAGATGCCAGCCGATGTTATCGACGTGCTCCTCGTGGGCCTCGGCCCGCGGCAGAGCGACGATCGCGGCTTCGACTTCCGTCAACCAGTCTCGCAGGCCATTGCGGTCGATGTACCTTGTGACTCGCTCGGATGCCACGGAGTCTTCCGGGAAAGCGACCCAGGTAAACAGGGCGTCGAGCGCCATCAACCTCGCGGCGATTTCATCGACTGGACGAATGGACGCATCCACATTCGGCTGCGGTAGCGAACTGGCCGGCCGGAAGCCGAGCGCTTCGAGTTCCGCGAAAGTCTTGGTCCGCAGCGATTCCGCCTTCATGCTCATCCTCCCGTCATCTTCTGCCGCCAACGACCAAGAAAACCCGCCGCCGTCCAAAGACCTTCTTTTTCAGAATCCGCCTGATCCTCCGCTTGGGTTGACCGCCTTTTGATGCCACCACGAATCCTTGACGCGATGGCCGACTACTCTACGTACTTGATTCGCCCGGGAGACTCCCACTCGACCTTCTTCACCTCGTGACCGCATCGGCAAGGTCCCGTGTGGTATCTCTCTCGCTGACACCTGGGGCATTCAAACGAAGCGCCAAACAGGCTGTGCTCGTCAATGAGTTGATGCCCCTTCGATCGCCACGTGCGAATGCATCCGGGTATCCACACCCACATCGAGAGAATGAAGACAGGCACCGCACCTAGCCATCCGAAATCCCACCAGACTATGATTGCGAGCCCGATTGTGAAAGAAAGCAAGATTACAACCGTGAACATACCTGCCGCGGTATTGGCGAGGCGTCCGGAGATTCGACGTGGAGGTTCGGCCATTGCAATTTAGGGGGGAACGATTGTGGCATGATTCGCTATTCGACTGGTCCGCCTAATCCGCGTAGGCAGCTGCTATATCAGCCAATCAAGCTATTGCTGATGCGTGCCAGTCGGCGCCCAGTGCCGCATCGCAAGCATTTCCAGCCTAACGCACCGCAGGCCATCGGGACAGTATATCGGCGGGACCGCAATCCCCACGACGTTTGGCAGACGCAACAACGTAATCGT
>JBFWYF010001071.1:0-2704 GCA_050186685.1 Pirellulaceae bacterium | reverse complement strand
CAGGTCGGCAGTGAGGGACGCACTGTCACCCCACTGATACCAACGGACGACTCCCTGCGTGTCGACTACGAACACACAGGGCCAGTGATCGATGTGGTATTGCTGGTGGATCGCTCCGTCGGCGTCAACGAGCAGGTCCAATGGGAACTTTTGATTCCGCCAGATCGGCTGCGCGACTTCGGCTGCCTCGCCCGTACACACGGTACAGGCCGCCAGCTTCGGCCCCACGTTTCCGGACGATAACGTGGCGAATTCCCCTAACATCCGGCGATTGGCCGGATCCGTCCCATTGAAGAAGCCGACGATCATGATCTCGCGGCCGAAGTGGCTTGCCCACGGAAACGCTGTGCCATCACTCCGGGAAAGGTTGATGGGCGGCGCGGGTTGGCCAAGCAGAGGATGGGCCCGGCCCGCTGGGCCGGGGGTCGAAGCTGGTTGCACCCGAGTCACCGGCGTCCGGGCGCGCTGCGGTCGGTCCTGATTCGACGCCAAAGCCAAGCTGATTCGGATCATCAGCAACACGCCCAATCCGTTAAGTACCACCATCATCAGGCAGCCCACTGACCAGGCCGGTACTGGAAATGACGACGCCGTGATCACACCGGGAGCACGGCTGCTCGTCGTCTTGTCATCGTTGGTGGCCTCCAGCAGCGGGAACCGCTGGTACCAAGTCGAAACGACAGGAGTCGCCTTCCACCGCAGAAAGCGGTTGATCCGTTCTGCGACCTGCTGCCCGGCCTCCCGGTTGGCGAAAGTACACACGCCACGCCGCCATCCGCGCGCGCGGGCAAGGTAGACATAGTACTGGTCAATAAAGAACCCATATTTGAGCAGCACGTACCAGCGAAAGACACCGCCGGTCGGCAGGCGTACCGTCCGACGCCGGGACACGAACGCCTGCCGGCAATCACTTAATGGGAACCTGGCTTCACGAGTTGGAAACACCCAAGCGGAATGGCAAATCGTGATCTCTCGACGAGTCAGCGTGATCGTGATCCGATTTGTCCGACTCACGTGGATCATGTAGCCGATCCATGCAAGAAACGGAACTATGACCAGCCAGATTCCGAGCGACAGGACGGTCCCCGCGCAGAACAAGATGGTTACGCCGAATGCCATTCCACCCCAGGCCGCGAGGACCGCGAGTGTCGAGTACGCGACGCCGGCCGAGGGCCGAATCACCAACTGGTCCGCAGTTTCTTCGAAAACGGTATTCGCCGTGTCTCCCGTGGCGCCTTCGTCGGGCACCCGATGCGCTCGGCCACAAGCGGAACAGGTGATCAAGGAACCACGAATGGCTGGCTGGACCCGTAGAGTCTTACCGCACGGGCAACAAATGAAGTTCATTGAACCACCCTCAATCGCGAATTTGACAACCCATGTTCGTCGGCAGTTCAAATATCTTGGCGGCCACTTCCCTCCCTAGGGTATCCCGAGGCGAAGGGGAAGAAATGCTGCCTGACCCGCGTCCCGCTCACTTGAAGGTCCGCCGATTCTCTTCGATTCGCGAGTTGACGGAACTTGTTTCGGGCATCGATGCACGCGGACAGGTCGCCTACCTTACCAGGGGGGGAATTATCCATGCACGGTGACATCGCCGCCCTCGCAGATCTACCTCGCGGAGCGAGGTACCACGCTGGAAGACCGCGTGCCGCCGAGCCTGCCGTGCCATCGACGCGTCAGCGGTGATGTGAGAAGGCGCCAGCCTGTCGCGTCAGGTCAGACCAAATCGGCAAGCGCCTGATCAAGCCGTGGATACTGAAAGTCGAAGCCCTCATCTTTCAACCGTTTCGGCACCACGTACCTGCCGTATAACGCCAGTTCCGGGTCGGTCCGCAAGAGGATCGACGCACCGACTCGAACGAGCCACGCGGACGCAGGTAAGCCCAGCGGCATGCCGACCGCTTTACGAAGTGTCCGCATGAATTCCCGTTGGGAAACGGGAAATGGCGACGAAGCGATATAGGCGCCCTGCATGCTCGGCTCCTGCAGCGCCCGTACGAAGATTCGATTCATATCCGTCTCGTGAATCCAGCTCATTCCCTGGCGTCCCGAGCCTACCGTGCCACCGAGACCCATGCGAGCAAGCCACGCTAGTGTCCCGAGTGCTCCGTTGCCGGCTCCCTTGTTCCGGCCGATCACGAAGCTGGTGCGTAGGATGACGGCTCGTTGCGTCGATAGAACCTGACGGCCAAATTCCTGCTCCCACGCTCGTCCCACTGTCGGCGCTAGGCCGTAACCGAAGGCCGAATCCTCTGCGCAGACTGCCTCAGGAGGATCGCCATAGATGTGAGCAGTGCTCATTTGCACCCACACAGGCGGCGGATTCGCAATGTTCCGCATTGCCTGCCCTAAGACCTGAGTCGCCTCGACGCGAGAACGCAGGATTTCATCGCAATGGTCCGGCGTCTTTACGCAATCGACGGTTCGACCGGCGAGATTGACCAAACCGGCCGCACCGTCCAGGACTTGGGACCAGGTCCCAAGGGTGCGGGCATCCCATGCCACGTGCCGCCAGGGTCCCGAGACCTTCGGCGCTGTTCGCGACAAGATCACGACTTGTCTACCCGACGCGGCGAGCTGCGTCGCCAGCGATATGCCCAGAAACCCACTACCGCCCGCAATGATGATGTGATGTTCGTTCATGACTTACCCGCCTGTCTGGAGTGGTACGCCCGATGCGTGGAACCGCACGGGTAGCCAG
>JBFWYF010001070.1:0-2710 GCA_050186685.1 Pirellulaceae bacterium | reverse complement strand
GCCGGCGGTCGCGCCGACGAATCCGCTGCCAACGATGCCAACCTTCATGGAAAAGACCTTGCGCTAGTTGCCTCAACCGGTTGAACCACTATTCCACAGGGCATGGCACGGCATTCCAGATGCCCGCCGCGTACTCGGCGATGGTGCGGTCGCTGGAAAACTTGCCGGAGCCAGCGACGTTGAGAATTGCCTTGCGCGACCAGGCCTCCGCATCGCCGTAAAGCTCTCCCAGCCGTTGCTGCGCGCACGCATACGAGGTCAGGTCCGCCAGGTGCCGGAAGTAGTCGCCGCGATCCAGCAGCGTTTCCCGGATCGGCGTGAAGAGCCCCGGTTCATCCCGGCTGAAGTGGTCGCCGAAGACCAAATCCAGCGCGGCCTTGGTTTCCGGCTCGTTCTCGTAATGCCAGCGTGGGTCGTAATAGACGACCGTGCGGCTGTTCTCGACTTCCTCGGCGGTCAGTCCGAACAGGAAGAAGTTCTCCTCGCCGGCCTCTTCGGCCATTTCGATGGTGGCTCCGTCGCGCGTGCCGATCGTCAAGGCGCCGTTCATCATGAATTTCATATTGCCCGTGCCGCTGGCTTCGTAGCCGGCCGTCGAGATTTGCTCCGATACATCGCTGGCGGGAATCAACCGCTCGGCCAGCGACACATTGTAGTTCGGCAAGAAGACAACCTTGATCCGCCCGCGTGTGGCCGGGTCGGCGTCGATCGCCTGCCCGACATTGTTAATGAGCTTGATGATCAGCTTGGCGAGCCGATAGGCCGGCGCCGCCTTGCCCGCGAAAAAGAAGACGCGTGGGGGGACTGCAAGCGAGGGGTTGGATCGCAGCCGGTTGTAAAGCACGATGACGTGCAGCACGTTAAGCAACTGCCGCTTGTATTCGTGAATTCGCTTGATCTGACTGTCGAAGATCATGGTCGGGTCGATGACCTGGCCTGTCGTGCCTTTCAACCACGCCGCGAAGCGCTCCTTCGCCGTCTGCTTCGACTGTCGGAAGCGATTCCGAAACGCCGAGTCTTCGGCCAGGGGTCGCAGCCGGCTCAGTTCGCTGAGGTCCGTCACCCACCGGTCGCCGATGGCGTCGGTGATCAGCGATGACAAATCGCGGTTCGCCGCCAACAACCAGCGGCGAGGTGTCACGCCGTTCGTCTTGTTGTTGAATCGGTCGGGGAACAACTCGGCGAAATCCCTCACCACGCGGGTCCGCAACAGGTCCGAGTGAATCCGCGCCACACCGTTCGTGCTGTGCGTGCCGACGATGGCCAGGTTGGCCATCCGCACCTGACGCTCGGCCGACTCTTCGATCAGACTCACACGCTGCAAGCGGTCCGAGTCGTCGGGGTGACGCTCCTGCACATCGCCGAGGAACCGGCGGTTGATCTCGTACACGATCTCCAACAGCCGCGGGCAGACCAGTTCGAAGAACCGCACTGGCCACTTTTCGAGGGCCTCCGGCAGCAACGTGTGGTTGGTGTAGGCCAGCGTGCGGACCGTCAAGTCCCAGGCTTCGTCCCAACCAAGCTGCGCCTGGTCCAGCAGAATCCGCATCAATTCGGCGACTGCCATCGCCGGGTGCTTGTCGTTGAGCTGAATGGCGACTTTGTCCGGCAGCGCCTTCCAATCGCTGTTGGCGCGGCGGAACCGGGACACAATATCGCCGAGCGAACAGCACACCAGGAAATACTCCTGGACGAAACGCAGCGCCTGACCGGCGCGCGTGGAATCGTCGGGGTACAACACCCGCGTCACGGTCTCGGCCATGACGCGATCAACCATCGCGCCGACGAAATCGCCGCTGCTGAATTCGCCGAAGTCGAACACGTCCGGCGTGGCGGCGCCCCACAGCCGCAGCGTATTGATCGTGTGCCCCCCATATCCGACGACCGGCCGGTCGTACGGAACTCCCAGCAGTGGCGTCGTATGGCCGGGCGTCGCCGTCAGCACCCCCTGTTGCAATTGGAACGCGCAGCCGACGGATACCTGCACGGTTTCACGCGGCCTGGCAACCTCCCAAGGATCGGGCTGGGCAAGCCAACGGTCCGGTTGCTCGACCTGGAAACCATTCTGAATCGTTTGCCGAAAGATGCCATATTCGTATCGCAGTCCGTAGCCAATGGCCGGAATCTGCAAAGTGGCCAGCGAGTCGACAAAACATGCCGCCAGTCGCCCCAGCCCGCCATTGCCCAGCCCCGCATCCGGTTCGGTGTCGATGACTTCCGGCCAATCCTGTCGCGGGTCCGATCGAAGGTTGTCGCGAACGTATTGTTCGACGCCTAGATTGATGATGTTATTGACGAGCGTGCGGCCGATCAGAAATTCCATCGACAGGTAGTAAACGCGTTTCGGGTTCTCGCGGTCGTGGGTTTCCTGCGTCAGCAACCAGCGCTGGGCAAGGAAATCACGCAGCGAATGTGCCACGGCCTCGAACCGTTCGCGTTGGCTGGCTTCCTCCGGTGCGACGACATGATCGAACGCGAGGTGCCGATCATAAAGCTCGCGGGCGGATTGCCCATTCAAGCGGATGCCGTCGAGTTCGTGTTGCGGCTGGGGTTTCGACTTCGCCGCGGTTTTGGCCGTCGTCATGGGTTTGTTCCTGTTGTTTGGGAATCGTGGCAACCGGTGCGATCCCGGGCGCGGTCAGTCTCGAAAACAAGGCGTCAATCGGGACTCCGCCGCCAGAATCCGTTCGACTTCCGGCAGTCAATCGCG
>JBFWYF010001069.1:0-2714 GCA_050186685.1 Pirellulaceae bacterium | reverse complement strand
CAGTTGAGGAGCGGCGTGGTCGGAGGGCCAAGGACATGAAAGCGATGGAGGAACGTACCGTGGACGACGGTGATCCTCTGGTTATCGCCGGCGAGAGCTTCGGCTCGCGGCTTCTGCTTGGGACGGCGCGCTATCCCAGCCAGCGTGTCCTGCTGGAAGCCCTTCGGGCGGGGGGTTGCGAGATGGTGACGGTCTCGATGCGGCGCATTGCGCTGAACGGCACCGACGCCGACATAGTCGATCTGCTATCCGGCTATCGCCTGCTTCCCAATACGGCGGGATGTGCGACCGCCAAGGACGCTGTGTTCACAGCAGAACTCGCCCGCGAGTCGCTCGGTACGAATTGGGTCAAGCTGGAGGTCATCGGGAATGCCGATACCCTCTATCCTGATATTCCAGGTCTTCTGGAAGCAACGAGAGGACTCGTGCGCCGAGGCTTTGTCGTCCTTCCATACTGCAATGATGATCCCGCCGTGTGCCGGCAGCTAACCGAACTTGGTGCGGCTGCAGTGATGCCAATGGGTTCAATGATCGGCTCGGGCCACGGCATCGGCAACCCAGGCAACATCGAGCTCATCTGCAGGCAATCGGCCGTTCCGGTCATTCTTGATGCCGGCATCGGCACCGCGTCCGATGCGGTGATCGCCCTGGAACTGGGCTGTTCCGCCGTCCTCATCAACACCGCAGTGGCCGGCGCGGGCGACCCCGTGCGCATGGCTGCCTCCATGGCGCTTGCAGTGCGGGCCGGCCGACTTGCCAACCTCGCACAACGCATTCCGCGACGAGACCGCGCCTACGCGTCCAGCCCGCAGACCGATTTGGCGGCAACGGTTCACCAGGCCTGAGGTGCCCGTGCACAACGCCCCGGACCTGCCCCGCAAAGTCCTCATTCGCGGCGTCGGCGGGATCGCCCACTTCCCTCCGGCGGCCCGTCGGCACGCGGTGTTCCGCAAATGAATGTACTTGTATTAGGTGCGGGTGTGATCGGGACCACGGCGGCGTGGTTCCTGGCCAAGTCCGGCCATAGCGTGACGGTGATTGATCGCCAGCCCGGTCCCGCCCAGGAGACGTCCTTCGCTAATGGCGGCCAGATTTCGGTTTCGCACGCGGAGCCCTGGGCCAATCCCCGGTCGCCGCTGAAGATACTGCAATGGATGGGGCGGGAGGACTCACCCCTTCTCTTTCGCCCGCGCCTCGACCTGGCGCAGTGGCGCTGGGCGCTCGCCTTCCTTCGCGAGTGCCTGCCGGGGCGCACGCACCGCAATATTGCGCAGCTTGTCAGGCTTGGCCTCTACTCACGGGATATGCTGCGTCAGCTGCGGTCCGAAACCGGGATTCGATATGATCACCGGGAGGCCGGTATCCTCCACTTCTTCACGAGCACGGTGGAATTCGAGGCGGCGCGTCGTTCGGCCGAGCTGATGTCAAAGCACGGGTGCCATATCGATTTCCTGAGCGCGGAGGAGGTCGTCCGGGTCGAACCGGCGCTGATGAGCATCCGGTCGGCTCTGGTCGGTGGGACTTTCGCACGGTCCGACGAGTCCGGCGACGCCAACATGTTCGCCCGTGAACTGTCCCAGCTCGCCCAGGGGATTGGGGTCGAGTTCCGCGGAAACACCACGATCCTGGGGCTAAGCGTGACGGGCGACCGCGTTATCGGTGTCCGGGTACGCCATTCCGACGGCTCTTACGGGATCATGACCGCGGACGCCTATCTGGTGTGCCTCGGCAGCCACAGCGCCAACCTTCTTCGTCCTTGCGGCATCCGGCTTCTGATCTACCCGGCCAAGGGCTATTCAGTGACGTTACCGATTGTTGACGAGTCGCGGGCCTTCTCGGTCAGCATGATCGACCATGAGCGCAAGATCGTCTTCTCGCGGCTTGGCAATCGCCTGCGGGCCGCAGGAACAGCCGAATTCGCCGGCTTCGACATCGACCTGAACGAAACCCGGTGTGCAGCAGTGCTGCGTCGCGTTTCAGAACTCTTCCCGGGTGCGGGCGATCTGGACAGGGCAAGCTTCTGGACAGGGTTGCGGCCGGCCACACCCTCCAACGTGCCATATCTCGGCCGGACAAGATTGCGAAACCTGTTTCTCAATACGGGGCATGGCACGCTCGGGTGGACGCATGCGTGTGGATCCGGGAAACTCGTTGCGGATCTGATGTCCGGCCTCAAGCCGGAGATCGTGTTCGCTCCCGCTGCGCCTCGATTTCTGGCTGGAGGTTGGCCCGGCAGTGGAGCCGGGATGCGGCAGCGGTTCTAGCGGAACGCTCCATTAGCGAAATCCTCAAACGGCTCGCCGGACCGGACGATAATGACTGCCTTCCTGACTGCACTTGCTGCCTTCTTCCCGCTGCATTTTGATCCCCTCAGCCCCTCCGGTTCGTCGCAGCCTGGTTAGGAGGCTGGTACTGCGCGGCTATCTCACAGGTCGCGGCGACGGTTAGGAGGCGTCCCGCTTCCTTCTCGACGGTCGGTCCCCTGTTGATGCAAAATCCAGCAGGAGCGCCGCCCAGAGGGGAAGCATGACTAGCCGGAAGGAGACCTGCCGCCTCTCCTGCAGGCAATGTTCGGCCTGGAGGTCGGCTCCGAGCACGGAGCAGAACCGCCCTACCAGGTGCAGACAATCGACTTCATCGCCGCGTTCTGCGAGTTCGATCCGGACGCCGCGCGCGCGGCATTGCCGCCGGGGCTTGAGGCGGCAGATAGTCAT
>JBFWYF010001068.1:0-2715 GCA_050186685.1 Pirellulaceae bacterium | reverse complement strand
CGGCCCAGCTGCATCGGGTCTATGAGCCGGGTGGACGACGTGAACAGATTACGTTCTTCGACGAACCCGTAGCAGGACGTTTCATTCCCAAGTCGCCAGATAACGCCATCCTGATGACGATGAGCGAAGGCGGCAACGAGAACTACCAGCAGTTGCTGCTTGACGTGCAGGCGTACCGCCACCAGATGCTGACCGACGGCAAATCGCGCAACACACTGCAGACTTTCAAGCCGGACGGTGAGCTGGTCGTCATCGGCAGCAATCGCCGCAATGGCCGAGACGTCGACCTCTATATTGCCGATCCGCGGCGCCCGGATTCCCTGGAGTTGATCCTGCAGGTGGACGGCGAGTTCTGGACGGCCGTTGACTGGTCGCCCGATGGCAAATTCCTCTTGCTGCAGCGGTATGTCTCCATCAACGAGTCGTATTTTGCAACGTTCGAACTCGCTAGCCGGCAGCGCCACGACCTGGCCCTGCCCGGTGAAGGGCCCGCCGCCATCGGCACCCTGGCTTTTTCCGCGGACGGGCGGTCCATCTATTTGACGACGGATGCGGGCAGCGAGTTCCTCCGGCTGGCACGCTATGACCTGGCGACCAAACAGTACCGCTGGCTGACCAGCGATATTCCCTGGGATGTTGACGAGTTGGAAGTGGAGCCCGTCCGAGGGACCGTCGCCTTGTCGATCAATGCTGATGGTGCCAGTCAGTTGTTCGTCATCGAGGGCGATCACCGGTATGAACTGCAGATTCCGCTGGGCATCGCGACGGGCCTGGACTTCTCGCCCGACGGTCAGACGCTCGGTATCACCCTCGCCCGTCCGGATGCTCCCTCGGACGCATACGCGGTCTCGCTCGAGGACGGCCGGATTCAGCGCTGGACATTCAGCGAAGTCGGTGGGTTGGACCCGTCCCGCTTCGTGAAGCCTCAACGCATCCAGTTCTCCACGTTCGACGGCCGGTCGATCCCGGCATACTACTTTCCGCCGCGGCAGGCAGCACCCGATCATCCCGTACCGGTGCTCATCAATATCCACGGTGGCCCCGAAAGCCAGTTCCGGCCGTATTTCAGCGGCGCGACGCAGCATCACGTGACGGAGTTGGGGATCGCGGTGATCAGTCCGAACGTGCGGGGCTCGGCAGGCTATGGCAAAACGTACCTGCAACTCGACAATGCCGACCAACGCGAGGACAGCGTGAAGGACATCGGAGCGCTGCTGGACTGGATCGCGACTCGGCCGGAACTGGACAAGCAGCGCGTGGCCGTGATTGGCGGATCCTACGGCGGCTACATGGTGCTCGCGTCGCTCGTGCATTACCCCGAGCGTATTCGGGCCGGGATCGACGTCGTGGGCATTGCCAATTTCCGTACGTTTCTCGAGAACACCGCGGCCTACCGCCGCGACCTTCGGCGCGCCGAGTACGGCGACGAGCGCGATCCACGCATGCGCGAGGTATTCGAGCGGATCAGCCCGGCGAACCGCGCCGACCAGATTGAGTCGGCCTTGCTGGTCGCCCACGGACGAAACGACCCGCGCGTCCCATTTTCCGAAGCAGTGCAGATCGCCGAAAAAGTCCGCGCCAATGGCCGTTCCGTCTGGACGGTCTATGCCGAGAACGAAGGGCACGGATTCAGTAAAAAGGACAACGACGACTACCTGCGTGCCGTCGTGGTGCTGTTCCTGGAGGAACACCTCGTGAAACACGGCGAGTGAAATACTCCGCCATGGGCAGGCCGATTACGCCTGGGCGTCGAGGCCCGTTCCTTTGCCCGCTTCCTTGCTCAGTTGCACGGCGCCATCCAGCAGTTCGGCGACCGACTCACCCATCTGACGAGTCGCGTCGAGCTGCTTCTTGAGCACGGAGACACTGATCTGCATCTGGTAAGCAGATTGCTGCGCCTGGCCCACACTGCTGGTACAACTGGCACAATCCATATCGCGGTTCCCGCATGCAGATGGGAGGAATGGCAACTCTCTTTCTTAGCTCGGCATTTCGCTGGGATCCGCTCCAGAAAGATTATCCGAATGCGGGCGTTACTTGGCGGCACGGCGGATCCGCCAGATGTCACTGCTGCCCGCAGTCCCTTCCGCTGGCGAGTTGAAGTAGATGGTTTGAGCATCGTGGCTGAAAAAGATGTTGGCGCCAACTTCCATGGGCAGGGGCGCCGCGACGGCGACGGCTTCGAACGGCGTATCGAGCGACGACCGATGCCAGAACTTCAACGGCCCCGCACGACCCTTTTGCTGCCGTGTGCACAGGACGAGCGCGTCGATCGAAGTCCACACCACCACATCCCAGGCGTCCGAATTGACAGGCGGATCAAGGATGACCGCTGGTTCGAAGGCGGCCTCGGGAGTCGAACGCTGAAAGCGATAGATGTCTCCCGGGGGGCCGTCGAATCTTTGGGTGGTCACATACAACGTGCGGAGATCCGCGGAGAGCAGAGGATGGCGTTCGACGGTGTCCGTATTGACGGGTTCGGGCAAGGGCGTGGCAGTCCCGAAGGCTGACGTCAGCGATCGACGCTTGGCCACGAAGATTTCCTCGTTCCGGTCCCCCTCGACGCGGCTGCCAAACAGCACCTGGAGGCCGTCGGGCGCCACTGTGGCGGTGAGCACCAGTGCTTGCTCGATGCCCGGCACGAGTTCCGCGAGAGGAAATTCCGCCTGTGGCGTGGGACGCCGGCTGAAGAGCAACTTGCCATCACGAAGAAAC
>JBFWYF010001067.1:0-2715 GCA_050186685.1 Pirellulaceae bacterium | reverse complement strand
GCCGATCATGAGCGACTGCTGGACAGGCTGACCGACCGATTCGGGAACATGATTGCCTCAGCAGTCCAGCCGCTGCACGAAAGCCAGCGCGATACGAACCGCGAAATCGGCAACCTCAAGGGGACGCTGGGCGAGGTCAAGGGCAAGGTCGATATGCTCGTTGCCGAGCGGGAGCCAGAAGACGACAAAACCGGAACCGCCACCGTCGCAATGCGGGCCATCACGGCCGTTGAAAGCAAGCCGTGGCTGATGATCGGATTCGTGGTGATGTTCGCCATCGCCGCCGCCGCGTGGGTGCTGACGCGATGACTTTCAATTCTTGCGGCGTTACGCCGTGTCGCAACCGAGGAGTGTGAACATGGATACGATGACGCAGCCGAAGATTGTGGGTTACCGGCAACTGACCGCCGACGAGGCCGCGCTGATGAACGAGGGCAAGGCTCTCGCCGAGGCGTGCGGTGCATACATCCAGAAGTTGAGGAGCACCGACGGATTGGATCAGCGGTGGGTCAGCATCGGGGCCACGGACCTGCAGAAGGGCTTCATGGGCGCGATTCGCGGCATCGCGCGGCCAACGACGTTCTGACATGAGCAACCTCGACCCAGACGCCATCCGCGCCATCTGCGAGCAAGCCTGCGGGTTCTTGGACGTGCCCGGAGGCATCCCGCGCTCGGCTGACGCCGTGCAGCAACTGGTGTTCACCGTCGGGGCCGAGGTCGGGGGCCGGGACATCCGCAGACAGATCGGCGGGCCCGCGCTGTCGTGGTGGCAGATTGAGCCGGCTACGGCCATCGACTGCGATAGTAGCTGGCTGCGCTACCGGCCTGCTGTCAGGGACGCAATCTACCGGCACCTCGCCGCCGGCATGTCGCTGGTCGACGGGGTGTACGATGACCCGTTGATCGCGGCGATGGTCGCCCGCGTCGTCTACCGGCGGTCGCCGCTCAATCTGGTCTGTCCGGACGATATCCTGGGCCAATCCCGCGTTTGGAAGCAGGCATACAACACGCCTCTCGGCAAGGGCACCGAGCGCGAAGCCGTCGAGCGGTATATGGCGTGGGTGGGGCCGAATTATCACCCGCTGGATGGGGGCGAGTAATTGAGCAAGTGGCGCAACATCCTGCGTGCCGGTCTGGGTCTCGCGGCTGTCGCGTTCCCGCCTGCCGCCGCCGCGCTGCCAATCGTCAACGCTCTGCTGCCTGACGACCAGCGGCTCGACCCAGCGACCGCGACGGTCGATCAGGTCGTCGATGCTGCTGATAGAGTGCCGCCGGATCGCCGCGCCGAACTGGACTTGGAACTGGACCGGTTGCTGGCTCAGGAGTCGGTGGACAAGCTGCGGCTGATGGTCGAGAAGGAGACCGCGACCGCAAACACGCGCCCGGCAATCGCCGAGCGGATGGCGTGGGCGATCCTGCTGGCGGTGTTCGGCATGATCGTGGCGGTTCTGGCGGCCGTGTTTCGTGGCGACCACAGCACCGTGGAGGCGCTGGGATCGTCGTGGGAGTTGCTGGTAGCGGTCACGGCCACGCCGGCGTGGGTGGTGCGTGCGTACTTCGGCGACCGCACCAGGGACAAGCAGGCGCGGCTCGCGGCTGCGACGGACCAACACATCGGCGAGGCCACGGCAGGCGCGCTCGCTGGGCTCGTCAAGGCATTCAGGGGACGCTGACATGCGCACCTTTAAAAAATCACGAGGGGTGGCTCGGTAATGCCGATACCGACGGGAAAGTGATGCCAGAAGTTTTGATGCATGCACGAGGACGCGGAATCCCTGGTGACGGAGACTGGGATCAAGGCGATATCGTCGCCATCGAGGACGACGGCCATCCCTGGGGCAGGAAGGAGGACAAAAGAGTCTGGCTTGCTCAGGGAAATTCGGCTGAGGCGTGGACGCAAACGCTGGTCGTGCTCAAGGTTACAGGCATCACAACGGATGATTTGCGAGCTACAGGAATTCTCGTCCCGAGGGAAGAAGTTGTCGATCAAGATGGGGAGGGGCCGCAGACGACCGGAAAGCGACTCTGGGAGGTCGTGATGCCAGAAGTGGAACTTTTGCTCGTCGCTGAATTGGTCGCGAACGGGTACGCAGAAGTTTCGTGGGCGGCTGCGAAGCCTTGGCTGAGGAATCGGCTCACAGGTGAGCGGTTGCCATAATGGCCGTCAACACAGTAGGAACAGGCGGCGATTACAGCACGATAGCCAGCTGGGAAGCAGCTCTTCCGTCTGCGCTGACGGAAGTTGAAGTCGCTGAACTGGTTAACGAATCCCAATCCGCCGGTTCCAGCTTCACGATCAATGTCACGACCAGCGCAACGAATTATATTGAAATTCGGCCTGTTTCCGGAGGGGAGTGGTATCTAGGTGGTTCCGCCGAACTTACCTCCACACAGGGTGGATCGTGGGGTGTAATAAGCTTTGCGGGCCAGACTTGCCACGTTTACCTCAAAGGCTTTCGTATAGCGAGTTCGACGAGCTCGCAGAATGCGCTTCGCCATCACGGAATCACAACGTCTGTTCCGGGGGATGCGTTCGTAATCCTAAGGGATATGTTCACGGCATGCGCAGGCACAGGCACGTCGCAGTTTATGGCTTGGGGTTCGTCTACATATATCCGCCCAACGACGAGCTATAATAGCGTCGGCATGGATAATCTGGGCAGACTTGGCCTTTCGTCGAATTATGCCTTGCTCGCGGCTGTCAACTGCACGCTC
>JBFWYF010001066.1:0-2724 GCA_050186685.1 Pirellulaceae bacterium | reverse complement strand
TCGCAATGACGTCCGGATTACGCACGCGACTGACCTTCGTATCGGCACGCAGGTTGAACGTGTACAAACCGGGCTTCAAATTGCCGTTCGTGGCCGCTAGTTCGAGTTGCCCTTCGGCATCCGCGCCCTTGATCGTCAAGTTCGGCGGCTTCAATTCGTTCGGAGCGTTCGCCGGCGTCAGGGCGAGGTCTTCCTTAAAGCCGTCGCGACGCACGACCTTGATAGGAATGGTCAGCTTGCCGCCTCGCGACGTCTCGAAGATCTTGTCTTCGCCGGCCTGGACCACCGCGGGCTGTTTCTCTCGGTCGATCACGGCGAATGCCAGGTCGCGAGTAACTCGGAAAGTGACCTTCTCCTGGGTGCGGTTGGCGGCGTTCCACACCGCCGTGCCGGCACGCGCCGAGCGGACGACCTCCTGGTCGCCGACTTTCGCCTTGCCGACGATCCGCAACGTGCCGGCCCACCCCGCCGCGTCCTCGGTGGCCGTCACGACCAGCCATCCGACCGACGTGCCCGCACCGATCACCACGGGCGAGCAGATCGTCCCGGCCGGCTGTCCTTCGACCGAGACCTCGACGTCGCCGGCAAACCCGTAGCGGCGGTCGAGTCGTACTTCGATGTGCGAGCAACCTCCCCGGCGTACCGAGACACCGCCGAGCGCCACGGCGTTGGCATTCGCCGGGGACACAACCGGCTGCGGAATCGCGAGCATCCGGAAGTCCGGCTGCCCGCGGTGAATCGCCAGGCGGTACAACCTCCGCGGATCATCCCGCGAATCGCCGAACTGGTCCCAAATCATGACGCGGTACGTCGCGTCGGCGTCCGCGGTTAACCGGTAACTCGGGTCATCCGTCGACGTGTCGAACTCGGTGTTGATGCGGTTGTTGCGATCCGACGGATCGTCTGCTTGGGCCACCTCCTTCAGGGTGACTTCTCCCTTGACATTCTTCGTCACTTTCCAGAGCACGATCGCCGGGTCGGTCGGCAGGGCCAACCGGTGCGAGAACACTTCGATGTCGTAGACTTCGCCTTTCTTGGCCTGCCACTCGAAATAGTCCACATCGCGAGCCGGATAGAACTGGCCGGCGATCTCGCAGGGAAACGTCACGGCTTGAGCGTGGTTCGCATCGCTGTTCGGTTCCGACTCCTTCACGACGGGCGCCAGGGCAAACGGAATGTCGACCGGGTTGGACGTCCCCAGCCGGTACGCGAAACCGTCGAGCAGTGCGCTGGAGGCGGGCATGAACCCGGCGACCTTCAAGTCCGTGGCTAACGCCGGGTCCGCGGGCAGCGGGATCGCGACGGACTGCACATCGAGCGGCGTTTGCTGGATCACGACACCCGCCGCGGGCTTGCCGTCCGGCAGGTTGCGGCCGTACACGGCGAAGTCGTCGCTCGAGCCCGGCACACCGCTGGGCGGAAAGATGAAATCGATATGCGGCCCGCTGTGGATCGTCAGACGATAGAAATAGTCCGCGCCGCCCCGGTACGTAAAGTCGTACACCGCCACGCGAAACTCCCCGTCCCGTTCGGGCTTCAGTTCCAGCATCGCATCCCCTTGGACCGAATCCCGAACACGCGCCACTTCTTGCCCGTTGGCATCGTACAGCACCAGGGCAGGGGACAGTCGCGAATCGATCCGTGCTGCAGCACAATCGAACAGCACCCGCTGCCCGGCTCGCAACGACACTTTGTAGTGGTCGATCTGATTCGCATCGCAGGCGCCATTGATTGTTGTGTTCACCGCCACGTCGGGCGCGCTGGCCAGCTGGGCGTTACCCCCGGGCTCTTTGATTTCGGCATACGGACCGACGACGAACGCTCGCGGGTTCGAGACTCCGAACCGCCCCACGACCCGCGCTTCGTAGGTGCCGGTCGGCACGTCTTTCGAGATCTCGACATCGAACACACCTGGCTGGGGCCGGTCCTTGCGGAACGCGCCGCCCGCCACGGTGCGGACCTGGGCCTTGATGCCCGGATGGGAAAACAGCAGCTGCACGGCATCGTCCTGATCGGCTCCCGCCGTACGTACCTCGAGCTTCGTTCCTTGCTGCCCGCCGGGCGGCACGACGCCCGTCAGCTGTGTCGTCGGCAGCTGGCCGTAGACCGCTTGGCACATCCCCAGCAGACCGGCAAATATCGCACAAGCGAATCGCGCCGAGATCTTCGCGGCAGGACACCCGGCGGACGTAATCCGCAAGGGCTCGGCATGGCGGGGAAAGTCGCCACGGCGGCAGGGCCATGGCTGGCGTATGAAGCGGATCATGCGCTTCTCTCCTTCTGACTGCGGAGGGCAGGCGGGCAGGCAGTATGTATCAGGTGGGTAGATCAGCCGGACAAGCACTCACAGTGTGATTGCCGGCGGGGGGCAATGCAACATTGCTTGGACACGGGACAGGGCCGAGGGCGCGAATGCCCCGGTGCCGATCGGACGAGCGGCACGGGGGCTAGTTCGCGGGCGGGAAGGCGGGATCGTGCCAGAGGCGACTGGCACGTGGCGTGGCTGCGATTCTAGTGGTTGAACAGGAACTCCTTCGTATTGACCAGCGCCCAGACGATGTCTTCGTACGCGCGCTTCGGATCGTCCTTGTGTTTCTCGATGTGGGCCAGTGCGACCGACGCTTCTTCCGGCAGCGGAGCCCGCGCGAAGGCCAACAGGTACAGGTCGCGGATCTTCGCCGCGTGGTCCCGTCCCTTCTCCCCCGCAAAGCTCGCCGCACGCCC
>JBFWYF010001065.1:0-2724 GCA_050186685.1 Pirellulaceae bacterium | reverse complement strand
CATTCCCGCACATCGCACCATTTCCACTGTGGTTAGTGATGTCCAGAGATCCTACTGCGAGAGGCCTCTCGGCGACCCCTCGAAAATTCTTGCTGGAATTCATCGGCTGGTATACCTCCGCGGTAAGACGTGCCCCAAGCCGCCATCGATTCCGATCACCTGGCCGGTGATCCAATCGTTCTCCTCATCAAGCAGCCATTCCACCAGCGACGCGACCTGCTCGGGTTCTCCGAGGCGACCCAAGGCATGCAGTTGAGCCGAGGCGGTTGCATTTGTTTCATTTTCCCAGATCCGCCGCGTCATCTCCGTGCGGATCAATCCGGGACTCACCACATTGACCCGGATGTTTCTGGGAGCATAGGTAGCCGCTGCCGAGCGGGCCAAGCCGATGACACCAGCCTTGGCCGCCGCAATGGCTTCGTGATTCTGAATACCGATCTCCGCCGCCGCCGATGCGAGCAATACAATGACTCCGCCTCGCTCCCGGAGCAACTTGGCCCCGACTCGAACCGTCGCAAACGCCGTGAACAGGTTTGTCTGCACCACTTGGCGAAACTCGTCGTCCGTCGTGGCGTGGGCCGGTTTCAGGAGAATCGACCCGATGCAGTTGACGAGAGCATGAATCCCGCCGTGAGCATCGGTCGTCGCGTACAACGCCGCTTCCAACGGCTGGGAATTGGTCAGGTCCACTGCCACATACGGCTGACCGAGTTCCTCGGCCAGCGACCGCAACTTTCCTTCGTTGCGTCCGACGAGCAGGACATGATGTCTCTGCCGGGCCAATCGGCGGGAAAGAGCGCTGCCAATTGTACCCGTCGCGCCAAGAATCGCGATCAAGCTCATGGGGTTCTTATCCTTGGTTATTTGCTGCGCCCTGATCGAGACTGATTTAGAGATTGAAGACTCAGCCAGCGAAGTGTGATCAGTGGCAGTCCGGGCAAAAAAATGCGTCAACGCTTGGGACGATACTTGTCCTAGCGTTGACGTTGGTAAGAAGAAATTGCGAGCCAGTGGAGGTTAGGAACAGAGGTTCAATGCCTATCGACTCGTTGCCGCTGACACTCGGGTCGTGGCAATTCGCCCGGTTTGCGGGCAGACATAGGAGACGTGTTGCGAAGCGGACGGGGCGACATGGGCCCGCTTGGCCGGTGCAGTCGGCGGCAGCATAACGCTGTCGATCACATGAATCACTCCATTCGAAGCGTCGATGTCGGTAGCGATGAGATTTGCGCCGTTGATCGTGGCAGCGCCGTTGTTCACTGCAGCCGTCAGTACGCCCCCATCGACTGTCTTCAAATCCTTCTTGTTTAGCACCTCGTTTGAAAAGACACGACCGGCCACGACATGGAATTTCAAGATCGCCACCAACTTCTCTTTATTCTCCGGTTTCAGCAGGCTCTCCACCGTTCCGGTGGGAAGTTTGGCGAAGGCAGTGTCCGATGGAGCGAAAACCGTCAGCGGTTTATCTCCAGACAGCACCTCGACCAGCCCAGCTGCTTTAGCGGCAGCCAGCAGAGTCTTAAAAGTGCCGGCCTTGCCCGCAGTCGCCGGGATGTTATCCGACGAGGGCAGAATAACTTGATCAATCACATGGATCACGCCGTTCGAGCAACCGACATCCGCGACGACAACCTGCGATTGATCGATGAAAACCTTGCCCGCATCGACTTTCACGTTCACCCGCTGCCCGTTAACCGTGGCCGCTGCCGAAAGTTTGACAACATCTGCGGCCTGTACCTTACCCGGAACAACATGGTAGGTGAGCACTGAGATGAGCTGCTGCTTGTTCTCAGGCTTCAGCAGGGTTTCGACCGTTCCTGCGGGCAACTTCGCGAACGCCTCGTCAGACGGAGCGAACACCGTGAAAGGACCCTTGCCCTGCAGGGTTTCCACCAACCCAACGGCTTTCAAGGCCGCCGCCAGCGTCTTGAACGAGCCAGCTTCCACCGCTGTCGTCACAATGTCTTTCGCCCCGTTACCTTGCGCCATTAGGCTCCCGTGTCCCAGCATCAACAGGGCCGCAACCGTCGCGCCGACCATCAATCGTTGAATCGTCATTCCTATGTCCCAGTCAAAATGTCATGAAGCTGAGCGACGACCGACTTACATAAAATCGGTCAAATCGTTCACTGGGTGTTAAACCGAGCTTCGCTGGGAAACTTAACCCCGACTTCGGAAACTTCCTGAAGGTTTTCGAACAGGGCTTGGGATCAGGACGGCGCCCTGCTACGCGTCACAAAATTTTTAGGGACTTTCGCCGCGCTCGCGGGAGAGGTTCATCAGCCGCTGGCGGACGGAGGCCACCCGGTCGCGCGGCTGTCGGTTCGTCGCGCCGTCGCCTCCAGGTAGGGACGCAAGACGTTCGTCATCCGGCAGACCTTGGCCGCCTGCCAGAGTTCGTCGGCCGTCGCCTTCCGCTGCTTCAGGCAATCGCAGGGCTTCGATGGCCAAGTCGATGCCGATCTTGTTGCGGTACTTGAAACAGTCGGCGACGGTTTTGGCCGGCGCATAGACGCGAACGGTCACACCTTCAACGACGTGTTCTTGCACGCCGGACGTCAGGGCGGCTCCCGAAAAACGCACGATCCGCAGCGAAGGAGCATCGACACGCGGCTGCCGGGCGCTCTCGTCAATCGCCATCCAGACCTCGAACGGTGCCTGCGTCGTCAGACCGTGGAACTGCAGGGCGGAGAGCAGGCAAAGTTTTCCGGTTCCGCCGCCAGG
>JBFWYF010001064.1:0-2731 GCA_050186685.1 Pirellulaceae bacterium | reverse complement strand
GTCGGGCGTCATGCCGAGTAAATCCAGGTACAGCCGCCGCAGCAGCGTCGCGGGATGCGCAGGAGGAGACGGCACCAGCTTCT
Organism: Pirellulaceae bacterium; assembly: GCA_050186685.1. GTDB lineage: Bacteria > Planctomycetota > Planctomycetia > Pirellulales > Pirellulaceae > CAZFLF01. The sequence goes on along the minus strand of JBFWYF010001064.1, from coordinate 2,648 downwards.
CCTGCTCCAATCGGGCAAGGATAAACGAGTCGATTGGATTCTGTACCCAGGACACGTCGCGGACGGCCGGCAACGGACGAACCTCCGCCGGCGAGAGTGACCACCACGCCAGTTTCCCGGCGCCCACGCTCCCAGCGGCTCCGTCGGGCCACGAGACGCCTTGGTCAATCCAGGCCCGCAACAGCCCGATCTGTTCCGGTGTGAGCGGAGTCCCTTCTCCTTCCGGTGGCATGCGACCGGCATCTGTGTCGAGTCCCGCGACTAGCTGAATGAGCCGGCTCTCGGCACTCTGTCCGGCCACGATCGCCTTCCCGTTGTCGCCTCCCTCCAGCGCCCGTTGCTTGTCATCCAGCCGAAGGCCGGCTTCCTGCTGCTCCTTGCCGTGACACGAATAGCAAGTACGCTGCAGAATCGGCTGGATGTCGCGGAGATAATCGACTTGCCCCGCATGCGGCGGCGGCAAGCGGCCGGTATCGATCTCGTCTGCCGGGCCGTACATCGGGGCAATCCACCCCGCACCAAACACACATCCGACACATAACAACAATCCGTACGCTCGCATGGATCAGGCTCCAAGCAACACGATGCCGCACAAGCTGGCCGATTCGGGCAGGCCGTCGCGTGAGGCCGGGCGGATCGCGTATCAGGTAGGCCGAGCTGGAAGGACGAGCCCCTATTTAATCAGCCGGCGCAACCGGGGTCAAACCTGCGTCGCGCCGGCTCGGCCCCGTGCGTCCTGTGATCCCATTACGCCGTCCCAAAATGGACCTCTGCGCCCCGCATCGGCGACGGACTCTGGGCGGTGACGCGCGGAACGATTAGATTCTGGTTCACAAAGATTCGTCCTGGCTAGGTTCTGTTCGAAAAACCACATGGCGGACTGGGAAGCGGTTCCCCAGGCCCCTGCTCTCGGTACTGGAATGGGCCAGGGTGACGGAGCCTGATTCCGCGGGGAGGTGCACGATGGCGCGAAGGGGAATTTGCTGTATGGTCTCGTTCACGCTTTGGGCCAGCGGTCTGGCAGCGCAACCGCCCGCAGCAAACTACGACGAAGCCAAAGTACCTAAGTTCGAGCTTCCCGATCCTCTGCTCACGACCGACGGAAAGGTGGTGAACGACGCGCAGACTTGGCGCGAGAAGCGGCGTCCGGAATTGCTGCGCCTGTTCGAGCAGCATGTTTACGGCAAGACACCCGCACGGCGGCTTCCACTGCGATTTCAGACGCGCTCGGTGGTCGACGGAGCACTCGACGGCCAGGCGGTCCGCAAGGAAGTAACCATCTTCTTCACGGATCGCGACGACGGTCCGCAAATGGATCTGCTGATGTTCTTGCCCAAACAGCGGAGCCGCCCCGCCCGGTTGTTTCTCGGCTTGAACTTCAACGGAAATCACGCCGTTCATCCCGATCCCACCATCCGGCTCTCTACACAGTGGATGCGCGCAGGCAAGGGCGTGGTGGACCATCGTGCGACCGAGGAATCTCGCGGCGCTGAAGCCAGCCGCTGGCCTGTCGAACGGATCGTGAGCCGTGGTTACGGCGTCGCCACAATTTACTATGGCGACATCGATCCCGATTTCGACGACAGTTTCCAGAACGGAGTCCATCCCTTGTTCTACGAGTCCGGCCAATTGAAGCCGGCCGCCGACGAATGGGGCTCCATCGGCGCCTGGGCCTGGGGGTTAAGCCGAGCGCTCGACTACCTCGAGTCGGATGCCGACGTCGATGCCCGGCACGTCGCCGTGATCGGCCACTCGCGGCTCGGCAAAACGTCGCTCTGGGCCGGTGCCCAGGACCCGCGCTTCGCCATCGTCATCTCCAATGACTCCGGGTGTGGTGGAGCGGCGCTCAGCCGTCGCCAGTTCGGCGAAACCGTCCAGCGAATTAATACCTCGTTCCCGCACTGGTTCTGTGACAACTTCAACCACTACAACGGTCGTGAAGCCGAGCTGCCCGTTGATCAACACGAGCTGATCGCGCTGATCGCCCCCCGTCCCGTTTACGTGGCCAGCGCCCAGGAAGACCTCTGGGCCGATCCGCGTGGGGAGTTCCTCTCGGCTTTCCACGCCGCACCGGTCTACCGGCTGCTGGGCACCGATGCCCTCGGGCCCGTCACGGAGATGCCCGCCATCGATCAGCCGATCCAGCACACCATCGGCTATCACATCCGCGCGGGCAAGCACGATGTGACCAACTTCGACTGGGATGCTTATCTGCGCTTCGCAGATAAACACTGGGGACCCGCTCCCTGATCGTCTCTGACTCCCTGGCGAAGCGGTATTATCCTCTTTTGCCAAGGCGGGATAACCGATACCATTTGCGCGAGCGCATCTTGGCGCCGACGCTCAATCTCCCGGAGTCGGCTGCCGAATCCCTGTATAGGCACTTTTCGCTGGGGCGAAGGGAATCGCTTCTCGAAGACAGGCGAATCTATGGACTTCCGACGCAATGGATTGCGGGATGAGCGACGGCGCCGTGTACTGATCGATGAAACGCTTCATGGTGGCGCGGCCGAAGATCGCTCATCGGATCCGGCCTCCGAAAGCCAGGACGTCACCCGTACACCCGCCAAGTCGTACTCGGATGCCGCCATCGCTAGCAGCCAGCTCCCCTGGACGGTTTTGCTACCGAAGCATCCGGCGCTGACTTG